>JADZCB010000128.1 GCA_020851775.1 Gammaproteobacteria bacterium | reverse complement strand
GAACGCCTCGGTCTCGAGTGGGATGGCGCCATCGTCTATCAGAGCGAGCGTATCGGCGCCTATCGCGCGGCGCTCGCGGTCCTCGCGGAGCGCGGCCTCGTCTATGCCTGCGCCTGTACACGCCGTGATCTCGGCAGCGCGCCGTATGCCGGTACCTGTCGTGATCGCGCGCTCGCGTGGACCGCGGGACGCGCGCTGCGCCTGCGCGTGCCGGATGAGGAGATCGAGTTCGTCGATCGCCTGCAAGGCCCGTTTCGACAGCGTCTCGACACCGAGTGCGGGGATTTCGTGCTGTGGCGGGCAGACGGCGATCCGGCCTATCACCTTGCGGTCATCGTCGATGATGCGTGGCAGGGGATCAGCGACGTCGTCCGCGGTGCCGATCTGCTCGACTCGACCCCGCGCCAGATTCATCTGCAACGCGTGCTCGGCGTCTCGACGCCGCGCTACGCACACCTGCCGATCGCGCTCGATGCCGCTGGCCGCAAGCTCAGCAAGCAGACGGCGGACACCCGGGTCGATGATCTGCCGGCGGCGGCGCTGCTCGTCGCGGCGCTCGAGTTTCTCGGCCAGCAGCCGCCGCCGGCACTGCGGGCGGCGCTACCGGCCGACGTGCTCGCCTGGGCCTGCGCCCACTGGCGACCGGCGTCTGTTCCGCGTGCATCGCGCCGCGCGCTGCTGGAACGTCCCGCCTGAGCGTGCTGCTCAGCCGAGCGTCGACTTCGCGGCGGTGAACGCCGCCTGCAGTTCCGCGTAACTGCGCGCGACGGGAATGTGCGGATGATCGCGCACGACGTTCTCCGGGGGCTGGAAGAACCAGCTCAGATCGGCTTCTTCGAGCATCGGCACGTCGTTGTAGGAATCGCCGGTCGCGACGATCTTGTACTGCATCGACTTGAAACCGCGCACGGCATGGCGCTTCGGATCCGGCTGGCGCAGCCGATAGCCGCTGAGGCGCCCGTCGGCGTCGACCGTCAGGCGATGACACAGCAATGTCGGCAGGCCGAGTTTCCTGATCAGCGGCATCGCGAGTTCGTAGAACGTGTCGGACACGATTGCGACCTGATACTCGCCGCGCAGCCAGTCGAGAAACTCGCGGGCACCCGGCAGCGGGTCGAGCGCCTCGGCGGCGGCGCGTACGTCGGCGAAGCGCAGCCCGTGCTCGTCCATGACGCGCAGGCGCATCTTCATCAGTTCGTCGTAGTCGGGAATGTCGCGCGTGGTCGCCTGCAGCGCCTCCACGCCCGTGCGCTCGGCGAGCCCCACCCAGATTTCAGGGACGAGGACGCCTTCGAAGTCGAGACACGCGATATGCATCAGGAATGCTCCAATCTGCTAGTGTGCTTTTCCGGTTCGAACAGCCGGCATCGACACCGCCCGCGGGATGCAGGGCGGCGCGATCGCAGCGTCATCGCGGCGGCGAGCCCTGCCGTCGCGCGTGCCCGGGGCGAGCGCGGCTTGCGACTTCACGCGGGACAGCACACTGGATTCCGGTCATGAGAAAGACGCGCAGTCTAGCAGTTGGCCGGTGCTTGCGCGTGTTGCTGTGGGTGTTGGTGACGAGTCACGCGGTGGCGACACACGGCGCCGGCGACGGGCCGCGGATCACGGCCCGCGGACTGTTCGCCGGTCAGGCGCTACTCGACATCGATGGCCGCCAGCGCCTGCTGAAAATCGGCCAGCGCAGTCCGGAAGGGGTGTTGCTGCTCGCTGCCGACGCGCGCGCCGCACGCATCGAGATTGCGGGTGAGACGCACACGATTGCGCTCGATGCGACGATTGGCACGGGCTTTTCGCGCGGCGCGGAGCCGCGACGCCTCACCCTCGCACCGGCAAATGACGGTCATTATTACGTCGACGGGACGATCAACGGGTCGCCGGTCCGCTTCGTCGTCGACACCGGCGCGTCGACCGTCGCGATCAGCCGGCCCGATGCCCGGCGCATCGGTCTGCTCTACCGTGTCGACGGCGAACCGGCGCCGGTCGAAACGGCGTCCGGTGTCGCGCGGGCCTACCGCGTCACCTTTCGCTCGGTGAAGGCCCGTTCGATCGAGGTGACGAACGTCGCTGGTATCGTCATCGACGGCGACTACCCGACGACCGCCCTGCTCGGCCAGAGCTTCCTCAACCGTCTCGACATGCGCCGCGAAGGCCTCTTGCTCGAACTCGAAGAGCGCTGAAGGCCCCGCCGCTCACGTGCACGCCCGGGCTTGACGGCCCGTGTTCAAGGCTGCTTGAAGCGGGATCGATCCCACATGACTTCCTTGCCGAGTTCTTCACGCGCGAGGTGACGGGCGAGTACGAACAGCAGATCGGAAAGCCGGTTCAGGTACTGCAGCACGGTGTCGCTGACCGTTTCGGCATCGGCGAGTTCGACCACTGTGCGTTCCACACGACGACAAACGGCACGCGCGAAATGGCAGGCGGCAACGCGCCGGCTGCCGCTCGGCAGAATGAATTCCTTCAGCGGCGGCAGGGTTTCGTTGTATTCGTCGATGTGCCCCTCGAGGCGCGCGATCGCGTCGGCGGGCAGCAGCGTCATGCCCGGGATCGACAGTTCGCCCCCGAGATCGAACAGATCGTGCTGGATTTCGAGCAGTCTCTGCGCCAGCGCATCGGCCAGGTGCTCGGCGAGCAGCAGTCCGATGGTGGTGTTCAGTTCGTCGACGTCACCGAGTGCATGCACGCGTGGCGCGAACTTCTTGACGCGCACGCCATCGCCGAGTCCGGTGGTGCCGGCATCGCCGGTGCGGGTATAGATCTTCGAAAGCCGATGGCCCATGGCGGAGTCTCGTGGCGGCGGTCCCGCACTCTAGCGAGCGGTCTGCGAGGGTGTCAAAAAGCGCCAGGGAAACTCTGCAAACGCAGAGTTTCCATAAATTTCACCGCCGGGGCTGATAAAATGCCCGGCCTCGAATCGATATCGTCCCACGCATGAGCATCCCAGTCCCGTCCGCCAGCGACGGTCGCCCCGTCCCTACGCCCGTCTGTTCGGTGGTCATTCCCTGTTTCAACGAACGGGACAATATCGTCGAACTCGCGTGCGAAGTGCGCGCCGCCTGCGCCGACATCGCCTACGAGATCGTCGTCGTCGACGATTGCAGCACCGATGATTCGGTCGCCCGGCTCAAGGATGCGCAGGCCGGGTTCGACGGCTGTCTGCGGGTCGTGCGCCACGGCACCAACAGCGGCCAGAGTGCCGCGATCTGCACCGGCATCGATTTCGCGCGCGGCGAGTTCGTCGTCACGCTCGACGGTGACGGACAGAACGATCCGGCGGACATCCCGCGCCTGTTCGCCGTGCTGCGCGAGAACCGCACCGACACCCCGCTGATCGTCTGCGGGCACCGGCGTCGGCGTCAGGACAGCGTCGTGCGCAGGCTGTCGTCGAAGATCGCCAATGCCGTGCGGGCTGCGGCCCTGCAGGACGCGACGCCGGACACCGGCTGCGGCCTCAAGGCGTTCGAGCGGGCACTGTTCATGCGGCTGCCGCGCTTCAATCACATGCACCGCTTCCTGCCGGCGCTCGTTCAGCGCGCGGGTGGGCGCTCGGTGTCGGTCGAAGTGCATCATCGTCCGCGCCTGCACGGTCAATCGAAATATGGCATCGGCAACCGCCTGTGGGTGGGCATCGTCGATCTCTTCGGCCTGATGTGGCTCATCCGCCGCCGCTTCAAGCCGTCCCGCAACGAGGAAGTGTGATGGGCACTGAACAAATTTGGGTGGCCTTCGGGCTGCTCGGTCAGTTTCTGTTTTCCGGCCGCTGGATCGTGCAGTGGTTCATGAGCGAAAAGCTCGGCCGCAGCGTGGTGCCGACGTTGTTCTGGTATCTGAGTCTCAGCGGTGGCCTCGTGCTGTTGTGCTACGCAATCTACCGCCAGGATCCGGTGTTCATCCTCGGTCAGGCCATGGGCTCGGCGGTCTACCTGCGCAACCTTTTCCTGATCTACCGCGAGAAGGCTGCGGCCGAAGCGTGAGCGACCTCGGCCGATGATTTACGACGCGCCCCCGCGCGGGCCCGGTGACCGCTGGCCGTTCTTCGCCCTGCTCGTCGTCGCCGCCAGCCTGCTGTTCGCCGGTACCGTGGGGCGTGAACTGCACGGTACGCCGACGTTCTATGCGAGCCTGATCCGTGAAATGGTCGATACCGGCGACCCGCTCGCCGTCTTTCGTGGCGCCGACGCCTATCTGCTGAAGCCGCCGCTCGTGCTGTGGCTCGGCATGCTCGCCGCGACGCTCGTCGGGCTCGGCAATGCCACCGTGACGTTCTTCCCGCGCCTCGCCGCGGTGCTGTGCGTGGCGTTGACTGCCGCGCTGATCGCGCGGCTCGCCGGCCGGCGAGCCGGCATTCTCGCGGGCTTCGCGTTGCTGACCAACAGCACCTTCATCCAGTTTTCGTCGACGGTGCGCATGGATTCGACGTTGCTGTGCGGCTTTCTGCTCGTCCTCTGGGGCTGCTTCGCGCTGTCCTCGGCACGGGGCAGCGCCGCGGTCTTCGCCGGGCTCACGATCGGGCTTCTGTCGAAAGGCCCGCTCGTGTTCGTCGCGCTGCCACTGGCCGCGCTCGGCTCGCTGCTGCTGCGCAGGCACGTGCCGCCGGCGCGCATCGTCGCGCCGGACTGGCGTTGGGCCGTGCTGCTCGCGCCGGCCTTTGCCTGGTATGCGTGGATATTCGCGACACATGGCACGCAGCAGTTGAGCGATCTCGGCGCGGATCTCTACCGGCCCGACACCAATGCCGTCGCCACGGCATGGCAGACGTATGCCCACGAATACCTGCTGCGTCCCTTTCAGCGCTACTGGCCCTGGCTGCCGTTCATGCTCGCCGGCGCCGTGCTCGCGTGGGTGCCCGGTGGCCGGATCGCCCCGGCGCAGCGCGCCGTGCTGCGCTGGTGTGCGCTGTGGACGCTGCTCGTCCTCGGTCTGTGTGCGCTGAAGCCCGATCGCGACATCCGTTATCTCTACGTCGCGCTGCCGGCGCTCGCCGCGCTCGCCGCGATCCCGCTCGCCGCCTGGCTCGGCGACGTCGGCACGCGCTGGGCCTTGCGCGGGCTCGTCGTGCTCGCCGTCGCGCTGCCGCTCGCTGCGCTCTCGGGATTCGCGACGCGCGACACGCGCATGAACGTGCAGGCGATGGTCGACGGCCTCGCGGCCGCAGCGCCGGCGCTCGCCGGGCGCGCGCCGGTGGTGATCGGTGATTATCCGCTGCGGCCGGGGCAGCCGCGACGCCAGCTCAGTCAGCGTGACTGGATGCATTTCTACCTGGGCGTCGTGCCGCGCATCGTGCCGTGGTCGGCGGTAGAATCCGGCGCGCTGGCCGGCGAGCCGCTGGTCTTCACGATACGGGCGGGCAATTATGCATCGCGTCTCACGGCCGCCGGCTTCGAGCCGCGGGAGGTCTCGAAGGAAATGGTGATGGCGGTACCGCGGTGATACTCCAGCGCTACGTGATGGGCGAGTTTCTGCGTACGTTCGCGATGATCATCGGCGGACTCGTCATCATTTATTTCAGCACCCGCTTCGCGTCCTATCTGGGGCAGGCGGCGGACGGCAAGATCGCGCCGGCGCACATCGCCCAGATGCTGATGCTGAAGATGCTCGTGTCGCTGAAGGACCTGGTCCCGATGAGCCTGTTTCTCGGCATCTTCGGCGCCATCATTCGTCTGCAGCGCGATTCGGAGCTCACCGCGATGCGCGCGGCAGGCGCCGGCCCCCTGCTGCTGCTCGGTGCGGCCCTCAAGCTTTCCATCGTCTCGGCGCTCGTCGTCGGCGCGATCACGCTCTACGCCGAACCGCGTGCCGAAGGTGTGCTGCAGGAGATCAAGGACCAGACGGAGAACGAAGCGACGATCGCCGGGGTGAAGGCCGGGCGCTTCAAGGAAATCAGCGGCGGGCGCCGCATCTTTTATGCGGAGCAGATCGCGCAGAACGCGAAACTGCTCGAAGAAACCTTCGTCCAGGTCCGCCAGGGCGGCGATGTCGGGCTCATGCGTTCGGATCGCGCCTTCGTCGAAACCGATCCGGTGACCGGGGATCGCTTCGCGATCTTCCTCGATGGCATCAGTTACGCAGGCCAGCCGGGCGCACTGGATTACGTGATCACCAATTTCGGCAAGTACGCACTGCGCATCGAAGCGCATGCGCCGACAGATCTCTCGGATCAGTTGAATTACATGTCGACCGCCGACCTGCTGAAGTACGAGGCGCCGGGGTTCACGACGGAATTGCAGTGGCGCATTGCGCAGCCGGTCGCGGCCCTGCTGCTGCCGTTGCTCGCGGTCCTGATCGCCCTGATCAGCAACAGTCATAACTGGTACCTGTGGCTGCTGACGGCGGTTTCGGGCTACTTCGCGTACAACAACGTGCTCGGCGTGGGCAAGGCGCTGATGAAGAAGGAAGTACTGCCCCCCGATCTCGGCCTCTGGCCGATCCATCTGCTGCTCGTCGCGACACTCGCGGCGCTGTGGCACTGGCAGCGTCGCCGCCGCGTGCGGCCCGCGCGCGATGCAATCGAACAGACCGTTCGAAACGGATGAGGACATGACGCACTCCACGACAGAAACATTGCTCCGTGCCCGCCTCGAGCGGGAAATCCTGCTCCTCGACGGCGCGATGGGCACGATGATTCAGCGCCACGCGCTCGGCGAACAGGACTATCGCGGCGAGCGCTTCGCACAGCACGGGATCGATCTGAAGGGCAACAACGACCTGCTGACACTGACGCAACCGGCCATCATCCGCGACATTCATGCCGGCTTCGTCGCCGCCGGCGCCGATATCATCGAGACCAACACGTTCAATTCGACGAGTATCGCGCAGGCCGACTATGGCCTCTCGACGCTCGCCCGGGAACTGAACATGTCCGCCGCGCGCCTCGCCCGCAGCGTCGTCGACGGCATCGACGACGGCCGGCGGCGCTTCGTCGCCGGGGTGCTCGGCCCGACGAACCGCACCGCCTCGGTGTCGCCGGACGTGCACGATCCGAGCTTCCGCAACGTCGACTTCGAGACCTTGCGCAAGGCGTATTTCGAAGCCATCGACGGCCTCGTCAGCGGCGGCGTCGATCTCCTGCTGGTCGAAACCGTGTTCGACACGCTGAACGCCAAGGCCGCGCTGTACGCGATCGATCAGTACTTCGACGAACACGCGCTGCGCCTGCCGATCATGATTTCCGGCACCATCACCGATCGCAGCGGCCGTACGCTGACCGGCCAGACGACCGAAGCCTTCTGGAACTCGGTGCGACATGCGCAACCGCTGTTCATCGGTCTCAACTGCGCCCTCGGCGCCGAGGATCTCCGGCCGTACGTGATGGAGCTGGCGCGGATCGCCGACACGTTCGTCAGCCTGCATCCGAATGCCGGCCTGCCGAATGCGTTCGGCGAATACGACGACACGCCGGCGCACATGGCGCAGGTGCTGCGCGAGTTCGCCGCAGCCGGTCTGCTGAACATGGCCGGCGGCTGCTGCGGGACGACGCCGGCGCATATCGAAGCGATCGGGGCGGCGCTGAACGGCATTGCGCCGCGCCGCGTGCCGGTGCTGCCGCGCTATTGCCGCCTGTCCGGACTCGAACCGCTGAACCTCACGCCAGAGACGGGCTTCGTCAACGTCGGCGAGCGCACGAATGTCACCGGCTCGCCGAAGTTCGCGGCGCTCGTCAAGGACGGCAAGCTCGAAGAGGCCCTCGACATCGCGCGTCAGCAGGTCGAGAACGGCGCTCAGATCATCGACATCAACATGGACGAGGGGCTGCTCGACTCCGAAGCGCTGATGGTCGAGTTCCTGAACCGGATCGCCTCGGACCCCGACATTTCGCGCGTGCCGATCATGCTCGACTCGTCGAAATGGTCGGTGCTCGAGGCGGGTCTGCGCTGCCTGCAGGGCAAGGGCATCGTCAATTCGATCAGCCTCAAGGAAGGCGAGGACAAGTTTCTCGAACAGGCCCGGCTGTGCCGCCGCTATGGCGCAGCCGTCGTCGTCATGGCCTTCGACGAACGCGGTCAGGCCGACACCGCCGAGCGCAAGCTCGCGATCTGCGAACGTTCGTATCGCCTGCTCGTCGACGGCGTGGATTTCCCGCCCGAGGACATCATCTTCGATCCGAACGTGCTGACGGTCGCGACGGGCATCGAAGAGCACAACGACTATGCCGTCGCCTTCTTCGACGCGACGCGACTGATCAAGGCACGTCTGCCGCATGCGCACGTCAGTGGCGGGATCAGCAACGTGTCGTTCTCGTTCCGCGGCAACAACCCGGTGCGCGAAGCGATCCACTCGGCGTTCCTGTACCACGGGATCAAGGCCGGTCTCGACATGGCGATCGTCAACGCCGGTCAGCTCGGCATCTACGCGGAAATCGACCCGCAGTTGCTGACGCTCGTCGAGGACGTGCTGTTCAACCGCCATCCGGAGGCAACGGAGCGGCTGATTCAGTTCGCCGGCAGCGTCAAGGGCGACGCGAAGCAGAAGGTCGAGACCGAGGAATGGCGCCACGCGCCGGTCGCCGATCGGATCGCGCACGCGCTCGTCAAGGGTGTCGCCGACTACATCGTCGAGGACACCGAGGAAGCACGCTGTGCGGCGCCCTACCCGCTCGCCGTGATCGAAGGGCCGCTGATGGCCGGCATGAACATCGTCGGTGACCTGTTCGGTGCCGGCAAGATGTTTCTCCCGCAGGTCGTCAAGAGCGCGCGCGTGATGAAGAAGGCGGTGGCGCATCTGATCCCGTTCATCGAGGCCGAAAAGGCCCGCAGCGGCAGCACGGCGAGCACTGCCGGCCGCATCGTGCTCGCGACGGTCAAGGGCGACGTGCACGACATCGGCAAGAACATCGTCGGCGTCGTGCTCCAGTGCAACAACTTCGAAGTCATCGATCTCGGCGTGATGGTCGCCTGCAACGACATTCTGGATGCAGCCGTGCGCGAACACGCGGACATCGTCGGGCTGTCGGGGCTGATCACGCCGTCGCTCGAGGAGATGGCGCAGGTCGCGGCCGAAATGGAACGGCGCAAGCTCGAACTGCCGCTGCTGATCGGCGGCGCGACGACCTCGCGTACGCATACCGCGGTCAAGGTCGAACCCGCGTACAGCGGCCCGGTCGTGCATGTGAAGGACGCCTCGCGCGCCGTCGGCGTCGCGACCAGTCTCATCAGCCGCGAACTCAGACGCGGCTTCGTCGCGCGGATCAGAGACGAGTACGCGACGATCCGTGAACGTCACCGCCAGCGCCAGTCGGGGTTCGAATGGCTGACCCTCGCCGATGCGCGCCAGAACCGTTTCGCACCGGCCTGGGACGAGTACGAGCCGCCGACCCCGATGGAGACCGGGATTCGGGTATTCGACGACTGGCCGCTCGAAGATCTCGTGCCCTACATCGACTGGACGCCGTTCTTCTCGGCCTGGGAACTCGCCGGCCGTTACCCGCGCATCCTCGACGATGCGGTCGTCGGAGAGGAGGCGCGGCGGGTGCATCGGGACGCGCTCGCCCTGCTCGACGAAATCGTGCGCGGCCGCCTGCTGCAGGCGCGCGGCGTCGTCGGCCTGTTCGAAGCGAACGCCATCGACGACGACATCGAAATCCGTGCCCCGGACGGGAGTCATCGCGCCCTGGGCGTCGTGCACAGCCTGCGCCAGCAGCAGCGCAAGTCGAACGGACAGCCGAATTTCGCGCTCGCCGACTTCGTCGCCCCCAAGGCGAGCGGCAAGCGTGACTGGTTCGGCGCGTTTGCGGTGTCGACAGGCTTCGGGCTCGACGCCCTCGTCGCGCGCTTCGTCGACGAACACGACGACTACAACGCGATCATGGCCAAGGCCCTCGCCGATCGCCTCGCCGAGGCGTTTGCCGAACGCCTGCACGCCTACGTGCGGCGCGAGATGTGGGGTTACGCGGCCGATGAACGGGTCGACGCCAACGGCCTCATCGACGAGGCCTATCGCGGGATCCGGCCGGCACCGGGCTATCCTGCCTGCCCCGACCACACCGAGAAACCGCTGCTGTGGGCATTGCTCGGCGTCAAGGAACGTATCGGTATCGAACTCAGCAGCAACTTCGCGATGACGCCGGGTGCGGCGGTGTGCGGCTGGTATTTCGCCCATCCGAATGCACGCTATTTCGGGGTCGGGCAAATCAACAAGGACCAGGTCGCCGACTATGCGCGACGCAAGGGCATGGATCTGCGTGAAGCGGAACGCTGGCTCTCACCCAATCTCGGCTACGAGCCGGATTGAGGCCGCGGGCGCCGGAGGAGGACGATGACGAACCGACGTGCGGTCCGCGAGTTGCTGAATGCCGTGATCCCGATCGCCGCCGTCGACGTGCGCGGCTGGGTCCGCACGCGCCGCGACGCGAAGGAGTTCTCCTTCATCGAGTTGAATGACGGTTCCTGTCTGAAGTCACTGCAGTGCGTGGTCGCCGCCGATTGCGCGGGCTTCGAGGCCATCAGGCTCGCGACCACGGGCGCCGCCGTCAGGCTCGAGGGCGATCTCGTGGCCTCGACCGGCAAGGGACAGCGCTGGGAACTGAAAGCCTCGTCGCTCGAGATCATCGGCACCTGCCCCGACGACTACCCGCTGCAGAAGAAGCGCCACTCGGACGAGTTCCTGCGTACCATTGCCCACCTGCGCTCGCGCACCAACAAGTACGGCGCGATGGCACGCCTGCGCTCGCGGCTCGCGTGGAAAATTCACGAATTCTTCCAGTCGCGCGGGTTTCATTACATCCACACGCCGATCATCACCGGGGCGGACTGCGAAGGCGCCGGTGACATGTTCCGGGTGACGACGCTGCCGCTCGAGCACGTACCACAGCGCGACGGCAAGGTCGATTTCGACGCCGATTTCTTCGGCAAGGAAGCGCACCTGACGGTGTCCGGCCAGCTCGCCGTCGAGACCTACTGCATGGGGCTCGGCAGGGTCTACACTTTCGGTCCGACGTTTCGCGCCGAGAACTCGAACACAAGCCGCCACATGGCCGAGTTCTGGATGATCGAACCGGAGTTCGCGTTCGCCGATCTCGCCGACGACATGCAACTCGCCGAGGACATGGTGAAAGCGCTGCTCGACTTCGTCTGCGAGGAGTGCGCCGACGATCTCGACGTGTTCACGAATTTCGTCGATCCGACGCTGCGCGCGCGACTCGACGCCGTACGCCGGGCGCAATTCGCGCGCGTCAGCTATACGGAGGCCATTGCCATCCTGGCCGCCTCGGGCATGGCTTTCGAGTACGCGCCGACCTGGGGTGCCGATCTGCAGTCGGAACACGAGCACTACCTCACCGAGCACCACTTCGGCGGGCCGGTGTTCGTGCACGACTGGCCCCGCGACATCAAGGCGTTCTACATGCGTCAGAACGACGACGGACGCACCGTCGCCGCCATGGATCTCCTGATCCCGAAGGTCGGTGAACTCGTCGGCGGCAGTCAGCGTGAAGAGCGACTCGAGCGCCTCGGCGAGCGTCTCGGTGAGATGGGGCTCGACGCGGCCGACTACTGGTGGTATCTCGACACGCGACGCTACGGCACGGCGCCGCATGCGGGATTCGGCCTCGGCTTCGAACGCTTCCTGATGTTCGCGACGGGCGTGACAAACATCCGCGACGTGATACCGTTCCCGCGCACGCCGAAACACCTGGAATTCTGAAGGCCGCGTCGACGGCCCGGAGCTGATCGCGATGTCGAACGGGGAGCCCAGTTTCGTCCACGGCGCGAGCGCCGAGCCGCTGATGTATGTGACACTCGGTGCCTTGCTCGATCGCACGGCCGCCGCACACGGCACGCGCGAGGCGCTGATCGTCCGCCACCAGGGGATCAGGCTCGACTATGCCGGCCTCAAGGCCGAAGTCGACGCCTTCGCCGCCGGTCTCGTCGCGCTCGGTCTCGAGCCCGGCGCACGTATCGGGATCTGGTCGCCGAACTGCGCGGAATGGGTCATTGCGCAATTCGCGACGGCGAAGGCGGGTCTCGTGCTCGTCAACATCAATCCGGCCTACCGGCTCGCCGAACTCGAATACGTGTTGAACAAGGTGAGCTGCAAGGCGCTGATCACCGCAAAGGTGTTCAAGAGCAGCGACTATCTGGCGATGCTGCGCACGCTCGCGCCCGAGATCGAGCACTGCGCACCCGGCACGCTGTGCGCAGTGAAGCTGCCGCATCTGCGTTGCGTGATCGCGATCGACGACGCGCCGCAGGCCGGCATGTACCGCTACGCCGATGTCGCCGGCTACGCAACTGCGGCGAGCCGCGCCGATCTCGCCGCGCTGGCGCCGACGCTGCAGCCGGACGACGCGATCAACATCCAGTTCACCAGCGGCACGACCGGCATGCCGAAGGGCGCGACGCTGACGCATTTCAACGTGATCAACAATGGCTGGTTCGTCGGTCGCGCGATGCGTTTCGGGTGTGAGGACCGACTGTGCATCCCGGTGCCGCTCTATCACTGCTTCGGCATGGTGATGAGCGTGCTGACCTGCGTGACGCACGGCGCGACGATGGTGTTCCCGGCCGAGGCGTTCGAGCCGAAGTCGGTGCTCGAGACGGTCGCGGCCGAGCGCTGCACGGCGCTGCACGGCGTGCCGACGATGTTCATCGCCGAACTCGACCACCCCGATTTCGCGCACTACGACCTGTCGTCACTGCGCACCGGCATCATGGCCGGCGCCCCGTGTCCAATCGAAGTGATGAAGCGCGTGATCGCGGACATGCACATGACAGAGGTCACGATTGCCTATGGCATGACGGAGACGAGTCCTGTCAGCTTCCAGAGTGGCGTCGACGATCCGCTCGAGAAACGGGTGTCGACGATCGGCCGGGTTCATCCGCACGTGCAGGTGAAGATCGTCGACGGCGAGGGCCGGACGGTGCCGCGCAACACCCGCGGGGAACTGTGCACGCGCGGTTACAGCGTGATGCGCGGCTACTGGGACGATGAAGACAGGACACGCGACGCCATCGATGCAGCCGGCTGGATGCACACGGGCGATCTGGCCGTGATCGACGACGAGGGTTACTGCAACATCGTCGGGCGCGTGAAGGACATGATCATCCGCGGCGGCGAGAACGTGTATCCACGCGAGATCGAGGAATTTCTGTTCCGCCACCCCCAGATCCAGGACGTGGCCGTGTTCGGCGTCCCGGATCAGCGCTTCGGCGAACAGGTCGGCGCGTGGATCAGGCTGCGCGAGGGTGAGACGGCGACGGCCGAGGACATCCGGGCGTACTGCCAGGGACAGATCGCCCACTACAAAATCCCGCACTACGTGCGCTTCGTCGACGCCTTCCCGATGACGGTCACGGGCAAGATCCAGAAGTTCATGATGCGGGACGCGATGATCGAGGAGCTCGGGATCAGCGTGCAACGGACGGCTTGATCGCTTCGGACAGGTTTGCAAAATACGGCGCGACTCCGCCAACAGACCGGACCCGATCGGCGCAATCCCGAACGTATCGACCGTGCCGTCGAAGCCGTTGCTGCGCAGAAGCTGGTTGATCCAGCATGTCGATATCTACCCGGGCTTCCGGATTTCGATCTGCATTACAGATGCTCTCCAGTGTTCGATTCCTTCACGTCATGCACGCATGGCGGCGAGCCGGGTGAGTACCTCCTCCGGATTTTTATCAGCCG
>JADZCB010000127.1 GCA_020851775.1 Gammaproteobacteria bacterium | reverse complement strand
GCGACATTGTTCATCGTCCCCGCACTCGCCGCCGGCACCAGTTCGGGGGCCGCTGCGGTGAGAGCCCGCAGCAGGACGTCGACCAGCCGCTGACTGGTTTCGACATTGCCCGCGGCGACTGCGGCCGGCGGACGGGCATTGACGAGGCATCCGGGTGGCGCGTGGAGTTCGACCGGGCGCAGGCTGCCGGCGCAGGCGGGCGTGCCGGGCGGCATCAGACAGTAGAGGACGTAGTACACCGCGGCGGCGGTGACCGACAGCGGACAATTCACGTTGCTGGCGACTTGCGGATCGGTGCGGGAGAAGTCGACCCGCAGCGCATGCGCAGTGATGTCGAGCGCGACCCCGATCCTTATGGGGCCGCCCGTACGCGCATCCCCGTCGAGTGCATCCTCTGCGACGTAGTGCCCAGGGACGAGCCGCGCGAGGGCGTGATGCGCCATCTGTTCGGCCCGCGCGTTCACTTCGTCGAAACACGTGTGCAGGCCACGTTCGGCGACCGTTTGCGCGAGTGCGGCCAGGCGCTCGAGGCCGCGTCGGTTCGCACTGCATTGCGCCGTGAAATCGGCGAGCGTCGAGTGCGGATTGCGAAGACCGGCGCGCAACCACGCGAGCAGGCTGGCGTTCTCGATCCCCGCGTCGATGAGCTTCGTCGGCGGAATCACGAGCCCTTCGTCGGCGAGCGTGCGCGACCACGGCATCGAGCCCGGGCGCGGGCATCCGATGTCGGCGTGATGCGCGCGGTTGGCGAGGAAGGCGATCGGTTGCGTCGCGACGTCGGCGAACAGCGGGGCGACCACGGTGACGTCGGGCAGATGGGTACCACCGAGATAGGGGTCGTTGACGATCAGCATGTCGCCCGGCGCCCAGGCCACGTCACGGACGACCGACGCCATCGCGTACGCCATGCTGCCAAGGTGAACCGGAACATGGGCGGCCTGCGCGCAAAGTCGGCCATCGGCGTCGAAGACTGCGCAGGAATAATCGAGCCGGTCCTTGATGTTCGGCGACAGCGCGGCGCACCGCAGCGTCGCACCCATTTCCTCGCATACCGCCTGCAGGCGCGCCGCGAAGAGACTCGTCGCAATCGGGTCACTGATCATTCGTGTCGCCAAGGCCATCGGTTTCCAGGCTTGAATCTGTTCCAGGCGTGCCAGACAATGTCCGGCGACCCAGTCGCCGCGTGCGCCGGCACACAGTACGCCCACCGCGATCCGCAAGTCGGGCAACGCGGCAGCGGCAGTGCTCCGGAAGATTTTAACGGGGGTAGAGAAAACCCGGTAAGCCGGCATCCGGCACCGGACGTGTCGGTGCTTTCATCGATCCGCTTCCCTTCACGAGACTGGCAAGAACACCGCCTACCGGAGCCCAGCCAGCGACGGCCGGGCGCCGTTTTTTCGGCTACCGATCAGCACCACCATGCCGCCACGTCATCTCGTCGACCTCGCCGATCTGAGCGCGGCAGAGATCCGCGCCATCATCGGGCGGGCGAGCGAATTGAAGCGCCGTCGAGCCGCGGGCGACAAACCGCCGCTGTTCGAGCGCAAGGTGCTGGCGATGATCTTCGAAAAGTCTTCGACGCGCACGCGCGTGTCGTTCGAAGCCGCGATGATCGAAGGTGGCGGCGGTGCCATTTTTCTGGCGCCGAAAGATACCCAACTGGGTCGCGGCGAGCCGATCGAGGACACGGCACGCGTGCTGTCCGAGATGTGTGACGCCATCATGGTGCGCACCTTCGCGCATTCGATGGTCGAACGTCTCGCGGTCTGCGCGTCGGTTCCCGTCATCAACGGGCTCACCGATCGTTCCCATCCGTGTCAGTTCCTCGCCGATCTGCAAACCTATGTCGAGCGTCGCGGCGACATCGCCGGGCGCAGGGTCGCGTGGATCGGCGACGGTAACAATATGTGCAACACCTATATCGAGGCGGCTGCGCTGCTCGATTTCGAACTCGCCGTCGCGAGCCCTGTCGGCTACGAGCCCGGTGTGCTGCGCGAGTCGTCGGCGGATTCGCGCGTGAGACTCGTGCGCGATCCGCGCGAGGCGGCGGCAGGCGCCGATCTGATCGTCACCGACGTATGGGTCAGCATGGGGCAGGAAGCCGAAGCGACGACGCGTCGCGCCGCGTTTGCACCGTACCAGGTCAGCGCGGCCCTGATGGCTTGTGCACGCGCCGATGCGCTGTTCATGCATTGTCTGCCGGCGCATCGCGGCGAGGAAGTGGCCGCCGAGGTGATCGACGCGCGCGACAGCGTGGTGTGGGAAGAGGCCGGCAATCGCTTGCACGCGCAGAAGGCGTTGCTGGAGTTCCTGTTCGGCTACGCAGGCTGACGCGTGCGTTGCATCTGAAGCGCTGAGCGTAAATCCACAGAAATCGCGTTCGATGCCGTGCGTGCGGCCGCGCTCACAGTCGCTTCGCGGGCCATAGCGAGGCCCGGTCGCTGGCAGGCCCCCAGTCCAGCCATTATGCTAGCGCCGGCCGTGATGCGGTCGTTCCGGTCACGGCGGCACACGCCGTGACGAAGCCGGTCCGGTGCAGGATTCCCGGGCCATGGCCGAGGGCTTCGTGCCGGTTGCACGGCTGCAGACGGATCTGACGGCGTACGAAAGGCAGGAAGCGCTGGCACAATGGCTGGGGAAATGATCGCGCGACAATGATGGCGGACCGTATCGGCATAGGCTTGACTTCGCAGCGTGCGCGCAATCGACTCGTCGACCAGTTGCGGTCGATGGGGATCACATCGGAAGCGGTACTCGATGTCGTGCGCACGACGCCGCGACATCTGTTCGTCGACGAAGCGCTCGCGAGCCGTGCCTATGAGAACACCGCTCTTCCGATCGGCTTCGGCCAGACCATTTCCCAACCCTATGTCGTCGCTGCGATGACGCAGGTGCTCGTCGAGACGGGCCCGATGACGCGCGTGCTCGAGATCGGCGGCGGCTGCGGTTACCAGAGCGCGATCCTCGCGCGTGTCGCGCGGCAGGTGTACACGATCGAACGCATCGCCGCGCTCGCGAATCGACTGCGGACGCGTCTGTACGAGCTGAAGATTTCCAATGTGCGCGTGCGCCATGGTGACGGTCGCCTCGGCTGGCCAGCGCATGCGCCGTTCGATGCGATTCTCGTCGCGGCGGCGGCAGCGACCATCCCGACACCACTGCTGGAACAACTCGCTGTCGGCGGGCGCGCGATCATGCCCGTCGGGCGCCATGGCGAACAGATGCTGACGCTGATCCGTCGCACCGAAGACGGTTACGAGGAAGAGGGGCTGCAGCGGGTGACTTTCGTTCCTTTGCTCGAGAACGTCGATTGATCATGCGAATCACCCTGTTCGGCGCCGTCGCCGCGGCGCTCGTGCTAGCCGGCTGTGCGACGCAGGAACCGGCGCCAATCGAAGGCAAGACATCGTCGATGAAATCGGCTTCGCGATCGGTGCGGCCACCGCTCGTGCGCGCGCCGAGGCGATCCACAGAGGTACCCGACAGCTACCGGGTCGTGGGCGGGGATACCCTGTACTCAATCGCGTTCCGTTTCGATCTCGATCCGCATGGGTTGGCGCAGTGGAATTCGATCGCAGATCCGAATCGCATCTATGTCGGTCAGCAGCTTCGGCTGAAACCGCCGTCGGAAGCGACCCCGGTCGCACCGGTCGATACACAAACCGCGTCGACGAACAGCGTAGAGATGCGTGCCATTGAACGGCAGGAATCCGTTGCGCCGCCAGTGCCGCCATCTCCGGGCACTTCGCCGTCTCCAGTCGCCACCACGCCGCTGCCGGCATCGACCGTCTCGGCAGCGCCGACGCCCGATGCGACACTTGGTGGCACGCGTTCGGTCAGCGGTCTCATCTGGACCTGGCCCGCGAGCGGCAGGACGCGTCGTGCAGTCGCAGCTTCCGGTTCGGAAGGACTCGAAATCATCGGCAGTCGTGGACAGCCCGTGCTTGCGGCGGCGAGCGGCCAGGTGGTGTACAGCGGGAATGGACTGCGTGGTTACGGCCAGCTTATCATCGTCAAGCACAACGATAATTTCCTGAGTGCCTACGCGCACAACGACAAACTGCTCGTGACCGAAGGTGCGCGGGTCAACGCGGGACAGCAGATCGCCGAAATGGGCGATTCGGAGGCCTCCGAGGTCATGTTGCACTTCGAGATCCGCAAGGGTGGCAAGGCCGTCGGCCCACTTCAGTTTCTGCCGCAGCGCTGATCGTCTGCAGCCGATGCCGCCGCGTAATCCCAAGGGCAGGAACGTCGCGCTGCCGGAAGAGATCGACGAACTCGCCGCCCCGGTCACGAGCACTGCGCTTTCCGACTCGAGCGAGGTCGCCGACACCGAACCCGACTTCGCCACCGCCGAGTTCGATCCGGCCCTGTCCGATCTCGATGACGAGGCAGGTGTCGCGACCGAGGCCGACACCGTCCCCGTCATTGCCGTCAGCACCGAGATCCCGGATGGTGAACTCGATGCGACGCGTCTGTACCTGAACGAAATCGGTTTCTCGTCGCTGTTGAGCGCCGAGGAGGAAGTGCATTACGCGCGCCTGTCCCTGCGGGGTGATCCGGCCGCGCGCAAACGCATGATCGAGAGCAACCTGCGGCTCGTCGTGAAAATTGCCCGCCGCTACATGAATCGCGGACTGGCGCTGCTCGATCTGATCGAAGAAGGCAATCTCGGCCTGATCCGCGCGGTGGAGAAATTCGACCCCGAGCGCGGATTCCGTTTTTCGACGTATGCGACGTGGTGGATCCGCCAGACGATAGAACGGGCGCTGATGAACCAGACCCGCACCATCCGTCTGCCGATCCACGTCGTGAAGGAGATCAACATTTACCTGCGCGCGGCGCGCAAACTCGCGCAGACACTGGAACGCGAGCCGAGCCCGGAAGATGTCGCGCAGATGCTGGATCGGCCGATCGAAGAAGTGAAGCGGATGCTCGGGCTCAACGAGCGTATCGCGTCGGTCGACAGTCCGATCGATCGTGAGTCGGAACGCACGCTGATCGACACCATCCCCGATGAACATAATCGCGACCCTGCACGCCTGCTCCAGGACAGTGATGTGCAGCGGCACATCGAAATCTGGCTGTCCCAACTGAACGACAAGCAGCGCGCCGTCGTCGAGCGGCGCTTTGGCCTGGACGGCCGGGAAATTGCGACGCTCGAGGAAGTGGGTGTCGAAATCGGCGTTACGCGCGAGCGGGTGCGGCAGATTCAAATCGAGGCGCTGCGACGTCTGCGCCACATACTCGAACGGGAGGGTTTTTCGGTCGAGGCTCTGTTCACGGAGACGTGACGGGCTGTTCTTTGGCGGCGACGGGCGTTCGGGCCCGCACCCGGTGCCGCGCGTTGCTTCAGCGCGCGAGCATGAACAGGGCGACCGTGACGGACCGTGCTTCTGCGACCAGCACGTTGTAGCTGCGGCAGGCTGCCGCCGTATCCATCGTCTCGCATCCGATCCCCCTGCTCAAGACGAGTGCGGACAGTGGCGGTGTGAGGAAAATCTGGCGCGCACCGGTGCCGATGATCAGCAGATCGCTCCCGAACTCGCATAAGCGCTCGAGGTGGGCCGCGTCCAAGGCCGCAGCCTCGTCCGGCAGGAGCTGCTCATCGATACGGGCACCGCTGAGGACGACGGGACGTGTGATACGTCGGTCCCCGACGATGAATTCGCGTGCACCGTAGGCACGCACCGTGAGATGACGGGACGACTGATCGAGTTCGAACTTCATGGGATCTCCGCAGTCGGCGGCGGTTCTCGGCAGCGCGGCAGGCGCCATGGCTGCAAAAAATCCTACTGCAACTTCGATGAGGAATGGCGATGCGAGTGATTTTGTTGGGTGGCCCAGGGGCCGGCAAGGGGACGCAGGCTGATTTCATCTGCGCCGAATATTCGATCCCGAAAATCTCGACCGGCGACATGCTGCGTGCCGCCGTGAAAGCCGGCACCGAACTCGGCATGCAGGCGAAGGCCGTGATGGATGCAGGCGGGCTGGTGTCGGACGAGTTGATCCTCGGTCTGATCCGCCAGCGCATCGCGGAGCCGGATTGCACGCACGGGTTCCTGTTCGATGGCTTTCCGCGGACGATTCCGCAGGCGGAAGGACTCGATGCAATCGGCGTCGACATCGACCGCGTCATCGAAATTGCCGTCGACGACGACGAGATCGTGCGCCGCATGTCGGGCCGTCGCGTGCATCCCGCATCGGGTCGCAGCTATCACACGATCTTCAATCCGCCGCGCGCCGAAGGGCGCGACGACGTGACCGGCGAGCCGCTGGTGCAACGTGACGACGACCGCGAAGAGACGGTACGCCATCGCCTGCACGTGTATCACGAGCAGACCGAGCCGCTGATCGCGTTTTATGCAAAAAAGGCCGAAAAAACCCCACGTTTGACGTTCACGCGCGTCGATGGCATCGGCACCGTCGAGCAGATCCGTGAGCGCACGTCGACTGCGCTGAAGTGATCGGCGCGTGTCTTGGAACGAGCTCCGCAGAAAATGAAACATCGTGCGCGCAACGAATACTGTTGCGCTCTCCACACAGCTTGAGGCACTTACGTAATTATTTTATGTAGTGCCTTTACATATCAATGGTAGGTGATGTATATAAGCAAATGTGGTGTTGCATTTTTTGTTCAACCAATTGTTGAAGGGGGACTCTTCACATGGCAACTGCGAAAAAGAAAGCTTCCAGCAAGAAGGCTGCGGCGAAGAAGCCGGCCGCCAAGAAGGCTGCCGCTCGTAAGCCGGCCAAGAAAAAGGCTGCGAAGAAGACGGCCAAGAAGGCTGCAAAGAAGAAGTAACTGAGGTCCATCTCCTCACGTTACTTCACAGCGCAGGTGCCCGGACGATTGCATACGCGGACGGGCACCTCCGCTCTCGAACTCTCCTCTCGCTCCGACCTCCACGCGCTGCCTCGATCGCCGCGACACGCGCAGGCAAAATGACTCGCGGCGCGCCGGCGCCGGATGTCTCCTTCGAACCGTTCGTCTCCCGCATGCCCGTCTGCTGACCGGATATGGCCGATGCCGATGAAACGCCGTCTGACGGTACGCTGAGACGCGTACTGAGCGGCACGTTGTTCGCGCTGAAGCACCTCGCGATCTGGTGCGTGCTCGCGTTCGTCGCCTATTGGGCCTGGCTCGATCAACAGGTGATCGGCAAATTCCAGCAGCGACGCTGGGATCTGCCGGCACGCATCTACGCGGCTCCGATGGAACTCTACGCGGGATTGCGCACCACGCCGGACCAGGTGGTCGACATGCTCAGTGTGCTCGGTTATCGCCGCGTACGCGAACCCGCCGGCGCCGGTCAATACGCGCACGACGCGAACCGGATCCGGGTGCATACGCGCGGTTTCACATTCTGGGACGGCGCCGAGCCACCGCAGACCGCCGACATTCGATTTGCCGGCGGTCGCGTCGGCGCGATCACACACGCCGGCGCTGATGAAATCGGCGTCCTGCGCCTCGACCCGCCGGAGATCGGCCGCATCCACGCCACGACTTTCGAAGATCGGCTGTTGCTCTCGGCGGTCGAACTGCCGGCCTTCTTCACGCGTGCACTGATCGCCGTCGAGGATCGCCGCTTCGAGGACCACATCGGCATCGACTGGCTCGGCATCCTGCGTGCGATCTGGGTCAACGTCACGCGCGGCGGCATCGAGCAGGGCGCCAGCACCCTGACCCAGCAGCTCGTCAAAAATCTGTTCCTGACGCGGGAACGCACGCTGACGCGCAAGCTCAAGGAAGCGATGATGGCGATTTCCATCGAGCGTGCGTACAGCAAACGCGAGATCTTCGAGACCTATGTCAACGAAGTCTTTCTCGGGCAGGACGGCAACCGTGCGATCCATGGTTTCGGGCTGGCGTCGCAGTTCTATTTCGGTCGACCGCTGGCTGAACTCGGCGTTGCCGAACAGGCTTTGCTGATTGGCATGATCCGAGGCCCTTCGATCTTTAATCCGTTCAAGCATCCGGAGCGAGCACTCGTCCGTCGCAACGAAGTACTGCTGCGTCTGGCGGTGGGCGGTCTGCTGACGCAGACGCAGGTCGATGGTCTGCGCAAAGCGCCGCTGACGCTGCGGGAGGGGGCGTGGCGCGGGCGCGCGCATTACGCGGCTTTCCTCGATCTGCTGCGGCGACAGCTCAAGCGCGAATACCGCGAAGCGGACCTGCAGACGGCCGGGCTCAAGATTTTCACGACGCTCGACGTGCGCGTGCAGCACGCGGCAGAGCAGGCAGTCGGCGCCGGTATCACGGCACTCGAGAAGGCGCGTCCCGCGTCCCGGAATCAACTACAGGCAGCCCTGGTTGTCGCCGATCCCCAATCGGGTGACATCAAGGCGCTCGTCGGCGATCGCCGCGGCACGCCAGGGGGCTTCAATCGCGCGCTCGATGCGAAACGGCAGATCGGCTCACTGATGAAACCGTTCGTCTATTTGACGGCGCTGGCACATCCTGAACGGTTCAACGTGCTGACGAGCCTCGAGGATGAACCGCGGACCTACACCACACCGAACGGCAAGCAATGGACGCCACAGAATTATGATCGCGAGTTCCATGGCCAAGTACCGCTGCAGGATGCGCTCGCGAAGTCGCTGAACCTTGCGACGCTCGATCTCGGTTTTCGGGTCGGCATCCCGGCCGTGACCGCGACGCTGCGCAAATTCGGCTACGCGGGCGAGGCACCGAAGTACCCGTCGTTGTATCTCGGTGCGATCGACATGTCGCCCTATGAAGTCGCCCAGGTCTACCAGGCGATCGCCAACGACGGATTTCGCAGCCCGTTGCGTGCGATCCGCGCCGTCGTCGATGCGCAGAACACGCCGCTGCAACGCTACGGTCTGAAAATCGAACAGGTCGTCGACGCTCCGACCGCATTCCTTGTGCGGTATCTGCTCACGCGCGTCGTCGAACGCGGAACGGCACGCAGTCTCGCGGCCACGCTGCCCGACGCGTTGCCCCTCGCAGGCAAGACCGGTACCTCGGACGATGCGCGTGATAGCTGGTTCGTCGGCTTCGGCGGTGATCTGCTCGGCGTCGCGTGGGTCGGACGCGACGACAACAAATCTGCCGCTCTCACCGGCGCGACCGGTGCGCTGCGTATCTGGACCGAGACGATGAAGGTGAGCGGCATCTCCCCCGTCAACATGGAGCCGCCTCCGAACGTCGAATGGCATCGTCTGACGGCCGACGGGCGCGCGCTCGCCGCGAGCGGCTGTCCTGGTGCCGTGACCGTACCGGTGAACGTCGACTTTCTGCCGCAGTCGGTAGAATCGTGCGAGCCAGCGCCAGCGCCCGGCGTGTGGTCGACGATCAAGGAGTATCTGCCGTGAACATCAGCCGTCAGGCATTCTTCATCCATTTCATGCTCGCCTGCATGTGGCTCGCGGGTTGTGCCGGCAACCAGACGGTCGCGCCGATCGAAGGCCGCAACGTGCAGCAGGAGAGACCGGCAGCCGCGCGACCCGCCGTTGCGCCGAAGCCCGCGCCGGTACCGGCACCCGCAGCAGGCAGTCCCGTCGTGCGCGCATTGCCGGACACCGAGTCGCCTGCCGTGCGCGCGATTCCCATCCCGGAAGCGGGAGCCACCGTGCTGCCGGTCGTGCCACCGGACACGACGGCGTCGCCGGGCCCGGCGACGGCTCGCGCACCGGCGATTGCCGAACTGCTCGCCCGGGCCGATGAGTCGGCCGCGCAAGGACGGCACGATGCGGCACGCGCAAGCCTGGAACGTGCCGTCAAGATCGCGCCGCGCGATGCAGAGTTGTGGCAGCGGCTCGCGATGGCGAGCTATGCCCAGGGCGACTGGGCGCAGGCGAAGTCGCTGGCCGAACGATCGAATTCCTTCGCCGCACCGGACAGCGCACTCGCCTCACGTAACTGGACGCTGATAGGAAACGCGGAACTGAAACTCGGCAATCAGTCTGGCGCGGCCGCGGCATTCGAACGTTCGGCGTCGCCGTGAGCCCGGGATGGCGAGCGGGACGGGATGCGCTTGCCCTGCAACGCATACGCAAAGGCGATCACTTCGGCGACCGCGAGATATAGACCAGCCGGGATCCGGCCGTCGAGCTCGACCTTGCTGAGCACCGCGACGAGCGCGCGATCTTCGCGCAACGGCACTTGATGGTCGCGCGCAAGGGCGAGGATGCGCTCGGCGACTTCGCCGCGACCCTTGGCGGTGACGCGCGGTGCGCCGTCGCCATCCCAGCGCAGCGCAACGGCCAGCGGCAGCGATCTGTCGTCCTTCGTCGTCATATCGACGTGTCGATCAGCCGCTCCGGCAGTGCCCGCAGCGGATCGGGCGGCGGGATTTCGTGCAGCGCGAGTGACGTAAGTTCGAAGCCGAGCGCCGTGAGGCGGTCCTCGAGACCGGCGATGTCACTCGTGATCAAATCGCGCAGCACCGGGTTTTCGCTCCACAGTGTGACCGCGAGACGTGCGCCGGACAGCCCGATCCGCGCGCGCAGATCTCCGAGTTCCTCGAGCGCTACGGCGAGATTCAATGCAACCGACGCCTCGGTCGCGTGTTGTCCGTGGTGTTCCGCCGACGGGTCGTCGCCTTCGATCGACAGTCTCACGGTGTCGGTCCCGAGCGCCGTGCGATACGGCAGTTCGGCGTAGGCATAGAAGTCGCCGCGTTCGGCCGCGGCGAGATGTTGCAACTGGTGGGTCGTGATCCGGGCGATGCCGGCATCGACGTCCTGCACGAGCCCGCGCAATACGGACTGCGGCTTCGCCAACGCAGCCCCGGGTGCAGACTCGGGACCCGGAGATGTCCGCGGCACCGGAGCTCCGCTACGCGGGGCGCGCTGCAATTCGACGTCGAGCGTCGCGCGCAGTGCGAGCAACTGGAATTTGAGATCGTCGCGCGGTGGCGCGGCGAGCCCGGTGTGCGGGACCGCGGCGAGCTTCGCTTCCAACGACTGGCCGGTATTCGCGACGGACCGGGCGAGTGCCTGGGGCTGGGTGAGCATCGAGAGATCCGGCAGGTTCAGTTTGAGCGCGGATATTTGCCGCTGCACGGACGGCGGCAGTGCCGATGATGTCGCCCGCGCTGCGATTTGTGCGAGTACCGTGGTCAGCGGTTCCTGTACCGGCAGCGTGCGGCCGAGCGCGCCGCGAATCGTCGCCGCCGTCGTTGCCACCGCGGCGGCGGCCGGGGCGGGCAGCGGTTCGGGATCGACGATGGCGAGCAGCGGCTGGGCGCCGATGGCGACCACCCGCGCCGTCAGCCTGGCGCCCGGCGTGAGATCGAGCGCTGTCCGCGCGAGCACCTCGCGACCGTCGACGGTCAGCCGGATCGAGCTTTCGTCGACGCGGCCGATAACGCCGATCGACAGCAATTGACCGACCATCCAGCGTTGCGCCGTGGCTGTGCTGCGCACGGCCACGGAGACCCCGGTGAGGACCTGATGATCGATGCGCATGACGGCAGCAGCGGCCGCGTCCGCCGAAACTTGACGCGACGACGAAGCTTGCGGAGCGCGGCCCTGCAGCGGGCTGCGGACGGTGGCGCGCGATGACGATCGGGCATCTGTGGTATGTGCGGCGGGCCGGCGTGGTCAAAGGCCCGTTCCCGTCGTCACTGGTAGAGAAGAACATCGCGCTGGGTCGCATTCTCGCCAGCGACTTCGTGAGCCCGGACGGCAAACACTGGGAGCCGGCGCACAGCTTCCCCGATTTCGAAGTGCTGCGCCGAAGTGGCGAACAACCGGTCATCCAGCGCCGGCTGGATGAACGCACGCGCGAACGTCGCGAGGCGCGCGCGGCGCCGATGACCCCGGCGGCGGCCGAAACCCCGTCGGATCAGCGTGGTAGCAGTGACCGGCGCACACCGGAAGAGCCGGACGTGATTGCGCGCCGACAGCGCGCCAATCGCGTCTGGCAGAGTCTGCGCAACGGGTCGGCACACCGGGTGCGCCGTACGCCGCTGCTGCTCGCCGCGGCGCTGGTCGCGGTGCTGATCGTCGCGGCCGTGGTCTTCGCACCGCCCCCGCCACCGGCGAGCGATTGCGCTGCGCTGGCGGCACCGGGCGTCAATTGGGCGTTCTGCAATCATGCAGCGGCCGATCTGCGTGGCGCGGCACTCGGCTCGGCCGTGTTGCGCAATACGCGTCTGTCAGGTGCCGATCTGACGGGTGCCGATCTCCGCAATGCCGATCTCGCCTATGCCGATCTGAGCGGCGCGGTACTGCGCGATGCCCGGCTCGATGGTGCGCGCCTGACCGGCGCCACGTTGCACGGAGCGAGCCTCGTCGACGCAGTGCTCACCGGTGCCCGACTCGATTTCGCCGATCTCGGCGCCGCGAACGTCGCGGGTGCCCGTTTCGACGGCGCGCTGCTCGATCAGGCGATCATGCCGAATGGTGGCCTGTGTCGCCCGGCACTCGCAGGGAGCTGCGATCTCGGGCAGTGAGATACATTCGCCCGACAACAATTTTCACGCGCGGCTTGAATTGTCTCGCATGACTCTTTAGCATCCACGGCTTAACTATTGCGGGGTGGAGCAGTCTGGCAGCTCGTCGGGCTCATAACCCGAAGGTCGCAGGTTCAAATCCTGCCCCCGCTACCACTCAAAAAAGGCCCCGGGTAATCGGGGCTTTTTGTTTTTCGGCGGACAAAATGCAGGCGAATGACGCGATTGCCGGGCTGATCGAGCCCACTGTGACCGGGCTCGGCTACGAGCTTTGGGGCATCGAGCGTCAGCGTCTCGGCCAGCGTCAGTTGATCAGGATCTACATCGATGCCGCGACGGGCATCGCCCTGGAAGACTGCGAACGCGTGAGTGGGCAGATCAATGATCTGCTGGAAGCCGAAAACGCCGTGCGCGGTGATTATGTTCTCGAAGTGTCGTCGCCCGGCACGGATCGGGTGCTGTTCCAGCCCTCGCAGTGGCCACGCTTCATCGGGGAGGACGTGCAAGTGCGCCTGCGCGCACCGGTCGACGGTCAGCGCCGTCTGGCCGGGCGGCTGCTCGCCGCGAACGACGATGAAGTGACGATTGCCGCCGCTGATGGCGAACGCAGGGTGAGACACAGCATGATCGAGCGTGCACGGCTGGCACCTGCGTGGCCCGATCCAGCGGCAGACAAGAAGCGGCGCAAGAAAAAGTTGAGCGATAAATAAAGATGATGAACAAGGAAATCCTGACGGTCGTCGACGTCGTCTCCAACGAGAAGGGCGTCGCCAAAGAAGTCATCTTCGAGGCGCTGGAAGCGGCGCTGGCGAGCGCCACCAAGAAACGTTTCACCGAAGACGTCGATGTCCGCGTCGCCATCGATCGCCAGACCGGTGATTACGAAGCCTTCCGCCGCTGGGAAGTGATCGACCGCGCCGTCCGCTACGCCGAACTCGAACTCGTCAACGAAGGCGACCAACCCGATCTCGAATTCCCCGAACGCCAGATTTTCTGGGAAGAAGCGCAGGAGAAGCAGCCTGGCGTGGACGTCGGCGGGTTCGTCGAGGAGCCGCTCGAAGCCGCCGAATTCGGACGTATCGCGGCGCAGACCGCGAAGCAGGTGATAGTGCAGAAAGTGCGCGAGGCCGAGCGCGCGCAGGTGGTCGAGGCCTTTCAGGGCCGCATCGGCGATCTCGTCATGGGCGTCGTCAAGCGGCTGGAGCGCGGCAGCATCTATCTCGACCTCGGCGGCAATGCGGAGGCGATGATCCCGAAGGAGCATGTGATCCCGCGCGAAGTCGTGCGGCCGGGCGATCGCATCAGGGGATATCTGTTCGATGTGCGTCCCGAAAAGCGCGGCCCGCAACTCTTCGTGAGCCGTACCGCGCGTGAACTGCTGATTGAACTGTTCAAACTCGAAGT
>JADZCB010000126.1 GCA_020851775.1 Gammaproteobacteria bacterium | reverse complement strand
TGTACGGGTTGTCCCTGCCCGAGGAATACGGCGGCATCGGCCTGTCGATGGCGCAGGAATGCGACGTCGCCTACGAACTCGGGCAGACCGCGCTCGCGTTCCGCTCGGCCGTCGGCACCAACATCGGCATCGGCTCGCAGGGCATCCTGATGGACGGGACACCCGCGCAGAAACGCGAGTACCTGCCGCGGATCGCGAGCGGCGAGCTCGTGATGTCCTTCGCGTTGACCGAACCGGACGCCGGCTCCGACGCCGCGTCGTTGAAGACGCGCGCCGTCGCCGACGGCAACGACTACCTGCTCACCGGCAGCAAGCGCTTCATCACCAACGCCTCGCGCGCCGGCGCCTTCACCCTGATGGCTCGCACCGGCGGCGCCGGTGCGAGCGGCATCTCGGCGTTCATCGTGCCGGCGACGCTGCCGGGTCTGACGGTCGGCAAGCCCGACCGCAAGATGGGTCAGCGCGGCACCAAGACCTGCGACGTCTTTCTCGACGAAGTCCGCGTGCCGGCCGCAAATTTGATCGGCGGCGAGCCCGGCCAGGGCTTCAAGACCGCGATGAAGGTGCTCGATCGCGGCCGCCTGCACATCTCGGCGGTCGCCTGTGGGATGGCGCGGCGGATCCTCGACGAGGCCGTCGCCTATGCTCGGCAGCGCAAGCAGTTCGGCAGCCCGATCGGGAATTTCCAGCTCGTGCAGGCGATGCTCGCGGACAGTCAGGCGGAACTGCTCGCGGGCTGGACGCTGGTGCGGGCGACGGCCCTCGCCTACGACGCGAAACCGCCCGGGGCGAGCGACCCGGAAGTCAGCATGCAGGCCTCGTGCACCAAGCTCTTCACGACCGAAATGGTCGGCCGCGTCGCCGATCGCGGCGTGCAGATCCATGGCGGCGCCGGCTACATGAACGAATACAAGGTCGAACGCTTCTACCGTGACGTGCGCCTGCTGCGTCTCTACGAGGGCACCTCGCAGATCCAGCAGCTCGTCATCGGCAGACACCTGACGCGCGCACCGTGACCGGTGCGCCGGCTGCCCGATCCGCGTCCAGCTTGGCCTCGCTCAAGGAGAGGCCGGGCCGGGCTCGCTATCGTGCCGGCTTCAAGCTCACCACATAGAGGATACGAGCATGGCTTCCAGCATCATCGACGGCGATATCGTCTGGCGACCGGATGAAGCACTGATCCGCGGCAGCGTGCTCGCGGCATTTCTCGCACGCCACGGCCTCGCCGACTACGACGCGCTGCTCGCGCGCTCCAACGCCGATCCGGGCTGGTTCTGGGACGCCCTGATCGCGTTCCAGGATTTCCGCTTCTACCGTCCATATCACACCATCCTCGACCAGTCGAAGGGCGTGGCCTGGGCCGACTGGTGCGTCGGCGGCACGACGAACATCGTGTTGAACTGTCTCGACAAGCGCATCGGCACGCCGGCCGCGGATCGCGATGCCATCGTCTGGGAATCCGAACAGGGTGAAATCGTGCGCTGGACATATGCGCGCGTGCACGAGGAGACCTGCCGGCTCGCCGAGGCGCTGCGCGCGCTGGGAATCGGCCGCGGCGACGTCGTCGGCCTGTACATGCCGATGATCCCGCGCGCCGTCGTCACGCTGCTCGCCGTCGCGAAGATCGGCGGTGTCGTGCTGCCGATGTTCTCGGGCTTCGGTGCCCCCGCCGTGGCCTCGCGCCTGAACGACGCCGGCGCCGTCGCGGTGATCACGACCGACGGAACCTGGCGCCGCGGTCGCAAGGCCTTGCTGAAACCGGTGATCGACGAAGCGGCCGCCAGCGTGCCGAGCTTGAAGCACGTCATCGTCGCGCGTCATCTCGGCGACGACGTGGCCTGGGACGCGACGCGCGATCACGACTGGGACGTGCTGGCCGCAGCGCATGGGCGGCTCGATTCGCGCACCGAGGAAATGGATGCGTCGGCGCCGTTCATGCTCGTCTACACCTCGGGCACGAGCGGCAAACCGAAAGGTACGGTGCACTGCCATGCCGGTTTTCCGATCAAGAACGGCGCCTGCGATCTCGGGCTCTGCTTCGATCTCACGCCGAACGATCGCCTGCTGTTCTTCAGCGACATGGGGTGGGTCGTCGGCCCGATGCTTGCCTATGGAGCCCTGCTGCAGGGCGCCTGCGCGGTGCTCGCCGAAGGCGCACCGGATTTTCCCGATCCCGGCCGTCTGTGGCGGTTGGTCCAGGATCTGAAGGTCACCCATCTCGGCGTGGCGCCGACGATCATCCGCTCCTACATGCGCATCGGCGGCGCCGACGTCGACAGCTACGATTTCAGCGCGATGCGTGTGTCGATTTCGACCGGCGAACCGTGGACGCCGGATGCCTGGATGTGGATGTTCGAGCACGTCTGCCGCAAACGCGTGCCGATCCTGAACTACGTCGGCGGCACCGAAATCGGTGGCGGCATCCTCGCCGGCACCGTCCTGCACGCGATGAAGCCGTGCGCGTTCGGGGCCGCGATGCCGGCGATGGGCGCAGACGTCGTCGACGACGCGGGCACACCGACCGGTGCCGGTGAAGTCGGCGAACTGGTGCTGCGTCTGCCGTCGATCGGACTCACGCACGGCCTGTGGCACGACAACGAACGCTACATCGACAGCTACTGGACCCGCTATCCCGGCCTCTGGCATCACGGCGACTGGGCGGCGCGCGACGCGGACGGCTTCTGGTATGTCCTCGGCCGCTCCGACGATACGCTGAAAATCGCCGGCAAGCGCACCGGGCCTTCGGAAATCGAGACGCTGTTGATGGGGACCGGGAAACTTGCGGAAGCCGCGGTGATCGGCGTCCCGGACGACGTCAAAGGCCAGGCGATCGTCTGCGTCTGCAGCCTGCTGCCGGCCGTCGAGGACAGTCCGGCGTTGCGCAAACTGCTGAGCGACGCGCTCGTCGACGGCCTCGGCCACCCGTTCAAGCCGAAAGCGATCATCTTCGTGCCGGATCTGCCGAAGACGCGCAACATGAAGGTGATGCGCCGCGTCGTGCGCGCCGCCTGTCTTGGCGAATCACCGGGCGACGTCTCGTCGCTGGTCAACCCCGAAGCGGTGGAAACCGTTGCCGCCGCGGCCAAGGCGCAGGGCATGAACTGAGGCAACGCTGCCCCCGCAACGTTGCCCGCGGGCCCGGGAGGGCCCGCGCGCGAATCGAGTGCGCGCACACTCGATCGATGGCTTGAGCCCGATCAAAGACGCACCCGGATCAACGGTGGTCCCATGCGGTGACAGCCGCAGCAGGGATCCCCGATGAATGACGACGGGCTCGAAAGTGACGCCCTCGAGCCACCGTTCCCGCCTGAAGTGCAGCGCGCGTGGGCGTCGTTCGTGGTGAACGGCGACTACGAGAATGCACCGGCGTGCCGCGTCGTGCGCGACGCTTGGCTACGCTGCCGGGACGCGCAGGCGACGGCCGACGTGACGCGCATCCCACTCCTCACGATCGGCGACGACCTCGACCGGATGACACGCGAGCACCATGCGCTGCTGAGCGCGGCGCGGGAGGTCGCGCCGCTCCTCGTCCCCATGCTGAACGACACGCAGCGACTGCTCGCGATCGCGGATCCGCAGGGCGTCATCCTCGACGTTCACGGTGATCCGCGCGTCCGGCGCGAAGCGCAAGCGCGGCACGTCGCTCCGGGCTGCGGCTGGCACCACCACGCCAGCGGCACGGCCGTGACAAGCACCGCGATCGCCTTCGCGACCCCGCTCCAGGTGCGCGCCCTCGAGCACGTCTGCGAAGGCGCCAAAGACCGCATCTCCGCGGCCGCGCTGGTGCGCGAACAGGACGGCACCGACATCGTCGGTGTCGTCTACGTCACAGGGCCCAATGAAGCGTCCGACGCGCACGGACTCGCGCTCGCGCTGGCCGCCGCGAATCAGATCGAGGCGATCCTGCGCGGCCGCGAGGCGCGCGATCGCGTCCGTCTGCTGCAATGGTGCAACGAGACGGCGGCGGACCGGCCGCGCGACGGACTGATCGTGCTCGATGCCAAAGGACGCGTCGTCAGCACCGGCCGCCACACCGTCGAGGTGCTGCGCCGACGGGGTATCGATACCGATCTCGGAGCAGGCCGGATGCCGGGCGCGGCCGGCTGCGGCCGCGTGCGACGCGCGGGGGTGTCGTTACCGGGCTGGATCGACGCCGGATGGCTGCATCCCATTGCGCTCGACGGCCGTGCGCTGGGCATGCTCGTCGTCGTGCCGGCGCGGGCGAAACCGGCGCGCGCCGTCGCAGGCACGGCATGCCGGCATGTCGAGCCGGCAGCCGCGCGGCGGGGTTTTTCGCGCATCGTCGGCGACAGCCGGGCGCTACAGGCGGCGGTGCACCGGGCGCGCAGCTTCGCGGCGACCGAGGTGCCGGTGCTCCTGCTCGGCGAACCAGGTGTCGGCAAGGCGGAATTCGCGCGCGCGATTCACGAAGCGTCGTCTGTCGCCGCCGGACCCTTCGTCGCGATCGACTGCGGCACGCTCGGTCGCGATCCGGACGGCCGCGAACCTGGCCGCTGCGTCGATTGCGCGTTCCCCGGCGGGCGGCGGCGTAGACGGGGCGGTCTGTTCGAAGCCGCCGATGGCGGGACGCTGTTTCTCGACGAGATCGGCGAGCTCCCGCTCGAACTCCAGCCACGACTCCTGCGCGTGCTCGACGAAGGGATCGTCGTGCGTCCCGGCGAAACCCATGAACGTCGGGTGCGCGTGCGGCTCGTCGCGGCGACCAGGCGCGACCTGCGCGCCGATGTGCTGGCCGGACGTTTCCACCAGGCGCTGTACTGCCGCCTCGTCCGCACGATCCTGCCGCTGCCGCCACTGCGCGCACGGCAATGGGACACGAGCCTGCTCGCCGAGCATTTTCTCTGCGAGATCGAGACACGCCACGGCGGCAGATGCAGGACGCTGAGTGCGGAGATCAACGATGCGTTGAACCGCTACGCCTGGCCGGGCAATCTCCGCGAGTTGCGCAATGTCATCGACGTGATGTGGCATCGCGCCGAGTCGCGCGAACCGGCACTGACCGATCTCTGTCTCGACGGCGGGCCCGCGGTGAGCGCGGGGTCGACTCCGGCCGGCAATGGCCTGAAAGCACTCGAACGCGCCGCGATCGAAGAAGCGCTGACCCGTCATGGCGGCAACCTGTCGCGCGCCGCGCGTGAACTCGGCATCGCCCGCAGCACGCTCTATCAGAAGCTGGAGCTGTACGGACTGCGTGCCAAGTCTTGATCCTGCGGAGTGCGCAGGTGTCTGGAAAATGGTGGCTACGGGTGGGCTCGAACCACCGACCTCAGCATTATGAGTGCCGCGCTCTAACCAGCTGAGCTACGTAGCCGCCCGATAGAAAGTAGTGCCGCCGGTACTCCGCGGAGGTGGAGGGAACCTGGCGACTCAGGTGACGATTGGGGCCACGACGTGGGGCACGTCGCGGGGTTTCCCTGTTGCGGGAACGCGGATTCGTCAGCCTGTGCAGTCGAGGCGCGCGATTGTCCGGGCCGGGGGGCGATGTGTCAAGAAAAGCGGCCCGGCCTTCACCTGACGCCGAACACCACGATCGTCTTGCCGCTGACCGACAGCAGGTGCTGCTCCTCGAGCGTCTTCAGCACGCGGCCGACCATCTCGCGTGAGCAGCCGACGATGCGGCCGAGCTCCTGACGGGTGACGCGGATCTGCATGCCGTCGGGATGGGTCATCGCGTCCGGCTCCTTGCACAATTCGAGCAATGCCCGCGCGACACGCCCGGACACGTCCATGAACGCGAGATCGCCGACCTTGCGGTTCATGCGGCGCAGGCGGGTCGCGAGCTGGGAAGCGATCGCGAACACGAGATCGGGAAACACCATCGGGATGTTCTTGATCTTCTCGTAACTGATCTGCGCGATGTCGCACGCAGTCTTCGCGCGGACCAGCGCGCTGCGATTCACGTGCTCGTTGAAGAGACCGATTTCGCCGAAGAAATCACCCGGGTTGAGATAGGCCAGCACCAGCTCGCGACCTTCCTCGTCTTCGAGCAGCACCGTCACCGAACCTTTCACGACATAGAACAGATCGTGGGAAGGATCGCCCTGGCGGATGATCGTGCTCTTGGCCGGATACTGTTTGCGATGGCAGTGCTCGAGGAATTTCTGGATTGCGTCGCTACTGTGTGGCTGCCTGATCGGGATCAACGCCATGTCTTTCGCCCCCAAGCCTGCTGACGATTGCATCAAGAGTGTATGCATTCCCGCCCCCAGTCCTTCCTGGACACTGCTCCAATTATCGAGACGCGATGCCTCCAACGCACGAAGTCTATTCGCGTTTACAGGATGTTGCCAGTAAAGTGCCGGCCCGCGACGCGCGCGGGCAATGACGCAGGAGAGCACGGGTGAAAGCGACGATCAAATGGCTCGACGGCGTATCGTTCGTCGGCGAATCCGGCAGTGGCCACGCGGTGGTGCTCGATGGACCGCCCGATGCCGGCGGCCGCAACATCGGCATGCGACCGATGGAGATGATGCTCGTCGGCATGGGTGGTTGCACCGCCTTCGACGTCGTCGCGATCCTCCGCAAGGCGCGGCAGGCAGTCGTCGACTGCCGGGTCGAACTGGACGCAGAACGCGCCGACGCGGTGCCCCAGGTGTTCACCCGCATCCATGTGCATTTCATCGTGACGGGTCGGGCACTGAACGCCGCACAAGTCGAGCGTGCGGTGAAGCTCTCGGCGGAGAAATACTGCTCGGCGTCGATCATGCTCGGCAGGACTGCCGAGATCACCCACGATTTCGAGATCATCGAGTTCAGCGACGCGCCCTGACCCGCGCCGGCGAAAGCGGCCAGCCGGCACCCCGTTCGCCGGCTCCGGCGCGCGCGACTAAGGTCGCTGCATCGTCGCCGCGACGCCAGGTGCTGGATCCCCACTGCACGACGACTTCAACATCGAGCCCGCGCGCCAGCGTCGCGAGCTTGCGACACAACGCCGTCGCGGCGCGCGCGGGCGTTTCCGGCAGCAGCACGAGCAGTTCGGTCTCCGACCAGCGCGCGAGCACATCGACCCAGCGCAACTGGTCGCGCAGCATCCGTTCGAGCGTCGCATAGTCACCGGTGCCGCCGTCGATCTGCGCAACGAGGCAGGACAGAGGATTCGAATAACGGCGGCTGCGCGAAATCTCGGCGTCGAGCCGCAACAGCGCGGCTTCGCGCGACAGCACGCCGGCGACGGTACTGTCGACCCCGGTCCCGCCATCGAACAGCAGGACGCTGCCACTGAACCCGGGCGCGGCGACGCGTCGCGCGTCGGCCCCGAGGGTCATGCGCAACGGCAGCTCGAGGTCCTCGAGCGTGTCGCCGACGCAGTCGGCCACGGCGCGACCGACCAGCGCGGCGAAAGCGTCGTTGACCCAGACGATCACGCCGGCCGTATTCAGCAGGGCGACGGGATCCGGCAGGACCCGCAATAACTGGCGGGCAAGTTCGGGATGCAGCGCGGTCATCGGGGATTCCGGAGGACTCTGGCGCGGACTATCGACCACGGCACCCGGTCCTTGAGTCGGACGAATGGTCGCGGTGCCGGGCTGTGCCTTCGGGCCCGGTTTCACGGTGGGGAATATGGCCACAGAGGACACCGAGAACACCGAGGGAAAAAGGATTGATGGGAAGCTTCGGCACCGTCCACGCCCAGAGTGGCGCTCAAATTACGGAGACACAGGGCTGGTTCATTTCTTCCTCGGTGTTTTCTGTGGCTACATTGCAGAGCGCCCATCAAGTGGCAACAGCCAGAAACGCACGCTCGAGGTCGCCGGCCGGATCGTGGGTGGCGAGGGCGGCGACGGTGCCGTCGAAGACGAGCCGGCCCGCGCGCAGCACGAGCGCGTGGTCGCACAACGACGCGACGTCGGCGAGATCGTGGGTGCTGAAGAGCAGCGTCGTGCCGGCCTGGCGCAGCGTCGCGAGACGCTGGCGGATCAGCGCGTGGGCCTGTACGTCGAGACCGCTCATCGGCTCGTCGAGCACGAGGAAGGGACGCGCGGCAAGCAGGCAGGCGATGAGCCCGAGTTTCTGCAGCATGCCTTTCGAATAGTCGCGCGCGGGCCGCGCGAGCGCCGTGACATCGAACTCGAGCGCCACACATTCGGCGGCGACCCGCGCGGGATCGAGCGCCACGCCGTGCAACGCGCAGATCAGGCGCAGGACCTCGTCTCCGCGCGCCGCGTGCGGCGGCAGAAACCGTTCACCGAGGTAGGCGAGCGGCATTCGCGCCTCGGCATGTCGATGCGGGCGATCGTGGATGCGGATGGTGCCGGCGTCGACGCCGACGAGATCGAGTACGGCGCGAATCAACGTCGACTTGCCGGCCCCGTTCACGCCGAGCAGCGCGGTCGCAGTGCCGGGCGCGAGTTCGCACGACACGCCGTCGAGCGCGGTCGTGCGACCGTAACGCTTCGAGACGTCGACGACCGCGAGCGCCGCGCACACGGCCGGCGTGTATCAGTAGAGGTAGACGGCGTTGCAGTCCTGCTCGTTGCCGGCAATGTCCCAGATCGCCGGGCTTTCGTCACTGTCGACGCAACCGGCGTTGGACTGGCCGGCGGCACCGAGTGCGGCACCGGCGGTCGCGGCCTGGCGCAACACACCGGTTTCGGGCAGACCGTCGTCGATTTTCAGATCGAGTTCGCGCATGACCTTCACGTCGATGTTGCGGCCGAGCACGAGGTGATAGCGCTCGGCCGGGGTCGCCGAGGCGTCGAGATAGTCGTTCGTACGGTAGAGCACGAGAAAGCCGTTGAACGCATTGCGCGGCGCGAGATCGTTGTCGGCCGCCGTCGGTGCGGCATTGCCGCCGACGAAATTGCCCTGGATGAAACCGGCTTTCGAAAGCTGTTCCCACAGCGCGAGCGGCTCGGTCCACTCGCTGCCACCGACCGCGTCGAGCCGCCCGTTGCCGTTGCCGCCCGTCACGACCCCCGGGATCGCCTGCGCCGCATTGGTCTGCGGCCAGTCGCCCGGGATCTGGCGGAAACGATCGATGAAGCCGTAATAGGCCGCCTGCACCCCCGAGTTCTGATCGGCGATGTTGCGCACCTTGGCCGCCGTGATCAGTTCCTGACCCTTCAGAATGCCGCCGAGCAGAAGCCCGATGATCACCAGCACGATGGCGATTTCGACGAGCGTGAAACCGCGCTGGCGGGCCGGG
>JADZCB010000125.1 GCA_020851775.1 Gammaproteobacteria bacterium | reverse complement strand
CGCACTTCACGGATCGCGACGGTGTGGCCGCTCGGGGCGCCGAGCGCGCTCGCATCGGTCGAGAACGACATCTGCGTCTTCGCGATGCACACGGGGAAATGGCCGTAAGTGGCATTCAGTTCCTCGATCTGGGCCTTGACCCGGGCATCGGCCGTGATCCCGGCCGCGCCGTAGATGCGGGTCGCGATCGCCTCGATCTTCTGCCACAGCGGCGCCGCGTCGTCGTAGACACAGGAATGCGGCGCCGTGTTCGCGTCGGCAACCTCGGCAACGGCGCGGGCGAGATCGACGGCACCGGCGCCGCCGTGTGCCCAATGTCGGGCGACGATCGCCCGTCCCCCCATTCCCTCCACGTGCTGCACGATCAGCTCGACTTCGGCGGCGGTGTCCTGCGTGAAGTGATTGATGCAGACGACGCAGGGCAGGCCGTAATGCCCGGTGATGTTGCGGTAATGGCGCTCGAGATTGACGAGGCCCTGACGCAGCGCGGGCAGGTTCTCAGTCGTTAACGCGTCCTTCCGGACGCCGCCGTGGTACTTCAACGCCCGTACCGTCGCGACGAGCACCGCCGCGCGCGGCGCAAGGCCGGACTTGCGGCACTTGATGTCGATGAATTTCTCGGCGCCGAGATCCGCGCCGAAACCGGCTTCGGTAATCACATAGTCGGCGAGTTTCAGCGCGGCCTTCGTCGCCGACACGCTGTTGCAGCCGTGGGCGATGTTCGCGAACGGGCCGCCGTGCACGAAGGCGAGGTTGTTTTCGAGCGTCTGCACGAGGTTCGGTTTGATCGCGTCCTTCAGCAGTGCCGCCATCGCGCCGTGGGCCTTCAAATCGCGCGCACGGACGGGCTTGCGTTCCCGCGTCGTATAGCCGACGACGATATCGCCGAGGCGCTCCTTCAGGTCCTTCAGCGACGTGGCGAGGCAGAAGATCGCCATCACTTCCGAGGCGACGGTGATGTCGTAGCCGTCCTCGCGCACATAGCCGTTCGCGGTGCCGCCGAGACCGATCGTGATTTTGCGCAGCGCGCGATCGTTCATGTCGACGACGCGCTTCCAGCTCACCAGCCGCGGATCGAGATCGAGCGCGTTGCCGTGCGTGATGTGGTTGTCGATCAACGCAGCGAGCAGATTGTGTGCGGCCCCGATGGCGTGGAAGTCACCGGTGAAATGAAGATTGATGTCCTCCATCGGCACGACCTGCGCATGACCACCGCCGGCTGCGCCGCCCTTGACGCCGAAACAGGGACCGAGCGAAGGCTCGCGCAGGCAGATGATGGCATTGCGGCCGATGCGGTTCAGGGCATCGCCGAGGCCGACGGTGGTCGTCGTCTTGCCTTCGCCGGCCGGCGTCGGGCTGATGGCTGTGACGAGGATCAGCTTGCCGTCCGGCCGATCCTTCAAACTGTCCAGATACTCGAGCGAGATTTTTGCCTTGTAATGGCCGTAGGGCTCGAGATGCTCGCTCGCAATCCCGTGTCGTTCGGCGGCGAGCGCCATGATCGGGCGCTTGTTCGCCGCCTGTGCGATTTCGATGTCGGACATGCCGGTCTCCTGGAAGCTGGCTGTAGGGAATCCACGGCGGCGGCATTCTAGCATCGCGTCCGGCGTGCGCCGCGAATGCGTCGTGCAGACGCCGCGCAACGCGTGCACGACGCACGATCGACGACGTGCATCGCGCGCGTCGACGGGGTGTCGGGCGTTGAGAAAGAAGGGCACATCTGGTAGCTTGCCGGCACACGAAAAAGGGCGGCCATGCACCGCCTCCGCATGCCCGAAACGCTGTGTCAGTCCACCCAGGAATGCCGTCACTCACGAGACCATGACCCGCTACGTCTTCATCACCGGCGGCGTCGTCTCCTCCCTCGGCAAGGGCATCGCATCCGCCTCGCTCGGCGCGATTCTCGAAGGCCGCGGGCTCGACGTCGCGATGATCAAGCTCGATCCCTACATCAACGTCGATCCCGGCACGATGAGCCCGTTCCAGCATGGTGAGGTGTTCGTCACCGAGGACGGTGCGGAAACGGATCTCGACCTCGGTCACTACGAACGCTACGTCCGCTGCCGGACGAGCGCGAAGAGCAACTACACGACCGGCCGCATCTACGAACGCGTGATCGGCAAGGAACGTCGTGGCGAATATCTCGGCGCGACCGTGCAGGTCATTCCGCACATCACCGACGAAATCAAGACCTGCATCATGCAGGGAGCGGGCAATGCCGAGATCGCGATGGTCGAGATCGGCGGCACCGTCGGCGACATCGAATCGCTGCCGTTTCTCGAAGCCATCCGCCAGATGCGCGTGGAACTCGGCGCGCGCCACACGCTGTTCATCCATCTCACGCTGGTGCCGTACATCCCGTCGGCCGGCGAGGTCAAGACCAAGCCGACGCAGCACTCGGTGAAGGAGCTCCGTTCGATCGGCATCCAGCCCGACATCCTGATCTGTCGTGGCGACCGTCCGGTCCCGGCTGGCGAGAAGCGCAAGATCGCGCTGTTCACGAATGTCGAGGAGCGCGCGGTGATCTCCGCGATCGACGCCGACTCGATATACAAGATTCCCGAGATGCTGCACGAACAGGGCCTCGACGACATCGTCGTCGAAAAGCTCGGGATCGAGGCGCCACCTGCCAATCTCGCGGAGTGGCACGCCGTCGTCGAAGCGCAGATGAACCCGCAGAACGAGGTCGACATCGCGATGGTGGGCAAGTACGTCTACCTGACCGAGTCGTACAAGTCGTTATCCGAAGCGCTGATCCACGCCGGTATCCATACGCGCACGCGCGTGAACATCCGCTACGTCGATTCCGAAGTCTTCGAGCGCGAAGGCGTCGCGGGCCTCGAAGGGATGGACGCGGTGCTCGTGCCCGGTGGTTTCGGTGAGCGCGGCATCGAAGGCAAGGTGCTCGCCGCACGCTATGCACGCGAACATCAGGTGCCTTATCTCGGCATCTGCCTCGGCATGCAGGTCGCGGTCATCGAGTTTGCACGTCACTGCGCCGGGCTCGACGCCGCGCACAGCACCGAATTCTCGCGCGACACGAAGTATCCCGTCATCGCGCTGATCACCGAATGGCTGGCCGCCGACGGCGCCGTCCATCGTCGCGACGAGCGCAGCGACAAGGGCGGCACGATGCGCCTCGGTGGTCAGCAGTGCCGACTCGCACCGGACAGCGTCGTCTCGCGCGCCTATGGCACCGACACGATCGTCGAACGCCATCGGCACCGTTACGAATTCAACAACACCTACCAGATGGAACTCGAGGCCGCGGGCCTGCGCATCGCCGGCCGCTCGATGGACGGCAATCTCGTCGAGATCGTCGAGATCCCGAGCCATCCATGGTTCGTCGGCTGCCAGTTCCATCCGGAGTTCACGTCGACGCCGCGTGACGGCCACCCGCTCTTCACGGCTTTCGTGCGGGCCGCACTTGCACACAAGCAGCGCCGGACCGCGACCGCTCATGCGGCTATGTGACTTCGACGTCGGAGGTGATGCGCCGCTGTTCCTGATCGCGGGCCCCTGCGTCATCGAAAGCGAAGAACTGGTGATGGAGGTAGCCGGTACGCTGCGCGAGCTGACCCACGCGCTCGGCATTCCGTACATCTTCAAAGCGTCGTACGACAAGGCGAACCGCACTTCGCACGAGAGCTTTCGCGGGCCCGGTCTCGCGCAGGGTCTGAAGATTCTCGAGAAGGTCAAGCGCGAGTTCGGATTGCCGGTGCTGACCGACGTCCACGAGGACACGCCGCTCGGTGAAGTCGCCGCGGTCGTCGACGTGCTGCAGACGCCCGCATTCCTCTGTCGCCAGACGAACTTCATCCAGGCCGTCGCCCGTCAGGGCAGGCCGGTCAACATCAAGAAGGCACAGTTCCTCGCGCCGTGGGACATGCAGCACGTCGTCGCCAAGGCCAGGGCGACGGGCAACTCGCAGATCATGGTCTGCGAGCGCGGCACGAGTTTCGGCTACAACTACCTCGTCTCGGACATGCGCGCGCTCGTCGTGATGCGTGAGACCGGTGCGCCGGTCGTGTTCGATGCGACGCACTCGGTCCAGATGCCGGGCGGGCAGGGGGCGGCGTCGGGCGGCCAGCGCGAATTCGTGCCGGCGCTCGCCCGCGCCGCGACCGCGGTCGGCATCGCCGGGCTTTTCATGGAAACGCATCCCGATCCCGATCGCGCGCTGTCCGACGGACCGAACGCCTGGCCCCTGCCGCGGATGCGTGAACTGCTCGAAACCCTGTGCGCAATCGACCGCACCGTGAAACAAGCCGGCGTAATGAACTGAGCCACGCTCGGCGCCCGGCCGCGACCAGAGAGGAAATCCCGATGTCTGCCATCACCGAAGTCAACGCTCTCGAAATCATGGATTCGCGCGGCAATCCGACCGTACGCGCCGAAGTCGTGACGGCGAGCGGTGCCCGTGGCGCCGCGGCCGTGCCATCGGGTGCGTCGACCGGCGAGCGCGAGGCGATCGAATTGCGTGATTGCGACAATTCGCGCTACCTCGGCAAGGGCGTGCGCAAGGCCGTCGCCCACGTCAACGGTGAGATCGCCGGATGTGTGAAGGGGCGCGAAGTCAGCGACCAGGCGGGGCTCGATGCGGCGATGATCGCGCTCGACGGCACGTCGAACAAAGGACGTCTCGGCGCCAATGCGACGCTCGCGGTGTCGATGGCGTCCGCACGTGCCGCGGCAGTCGAACTGAATCTGCCGCTCTATGCCTATTTCGGGCGCGGTGAGCGCGAGCGCTTCGAACTGCCGGTCCCGATGATGAACATCATCAATGGCGGGGCGCATGCGAGCAACAACGTCGATTTCCAGGAATTCATGATTCTGCCGGTCGGCGCGCCGAGCTTTGCCGAGGCGCTGCGCTACGGCGCCGAAGTCTTCCACGCGCTGAAGGCGGTGCTTGCAAAGCGCGGCGCCGGCACCACGGTCGGCGACGAAGGCGGCTTTGCGCCGGATCTGCCGTCGAACCAGGCGGCCCTCGACCTGATCGCCGAAGCGACCGGCAATGCGGGCTTCAAACTCGGCACGGACATCGTGCTCGGCCTCGACGTCGCGAGCTCGGAATTCTACGCAGATGGCAAGTACCACCTCGCCTCCGAAGGGCGTCGCCTGACGAGCGCCGAGATGAGCGACATGCTCGCCGGCTGGACGCGCGACTACCCGATCGTCAGCATCGAGGACGGCATGGACCAGAACGACTGGGAAGGCTGGGCGCTGCTGACGCAGGCGATCGGCAAGCGCGTTCAACTCGTCGGTGACGATCTCTTCGTCACCAACACCGAGATCCTGAAGCAGGGCATCGACCGGCACATCGCCAACTCGATACTCATCAAGATCAACCAGATCGGTACGCTGAGCGAGACCTTCGCCGCCATCGACATGGCGCGCCAGGCGAACTACACGGCGGTCGTGTCGCATCGCTCGGGCGAGACCGAGGACACGACGATCGCCGATATCTCCGTCGGCAAGAGCACCGGGCAGATCAAGACCGGCTCGCTGTCGCGCTCGGATAGAGTCGCGAAATACAACCGTCTGCTCGTGATCGAACATGAACTCGGTGCACGCGCCAGTTTTCCCGGCCGCGCCTGCTTCTACAATGTCAGGGATCGCTGATCACGATGCGCGGGCTCGTCGCGATCCTCGCTCTTCTGCTGCTGCTCGTGCAGTACAGCCTGTGGTTCGGCAAAGGCGGCGTGCGTGACCTTGCAGGTCTCGAACGGCAGATCGCGGCGCAGAAGGCCGAGAACGCGAAGCTCGAGGCCCGCAACGGCGCGCTGATGGCGGAAGTGATGGATCTCAAGCAGGGCCTCGATGCAATCGAGGAGATCGCTCGCAGCGAGATGGGCATGGTGCGCGAGGGCGAAGTGTTCTTCCAGGCATTCGAAGCGACGCCGTCCGTCGCACAGGCGCCGACACCGACCGACGATGACTGACGCACCTCGCCACTGGGCGGTGGTGCCCGCCGCCGGCAAGGGTGCGCGCATGGGTGCCGATCGCCCCAAGCAGTATCTCGAGCTTGCCGGCCGCAGCGTTCTCGAACATGCGCTGGCGCGGTTGCTCGCCGAGCCGCGTATCACCGGCCTCGTCGTGGCACTCGCCGCAGACGACGGCCACGGACGCACCCTCGTCACCCGCTGTGGACCGCGGGTGACGACGACCGTCGGCGGCGCCGAGCGCTGCCATTCGGTGTTGAACGGTCTCGATGCGCTGCCGGGTGTCGCCGATGACGACTGGGTGCTCGTCCACGATGCCGCGCGGCCTTGCCTGCGCCAGTCGGACCTCGCGGCCCTCATCGATACGCTCGCCGACGATGCCTGTGGCGGCATCCTCGCCGTACGGGTGCGCGATACGCTGAAGCGTTGCCGCGACGATGGCCGCATCGAACACACCGTCGATCGCGACCGGCTGTGGCACGCCTTGACGCCGCAGATGTTCCGCGTGCGCGTACTGCGCGACGCGCTGCGCGCGGCGCTCGCGGTGAACCGGCTCGTCACCGATGAAGCCCAGGCCATCGAACTCGCCGGTTTCGTTCCGCGGGTCGTCGAAGGTCATGCCGACAACATCAAGATCACGCGACCGGAAGATCTGCCGCTCGCCGATCACTACCTGCGTACCCAAGGGGAGAACTGAAGCAATGCGCATCGGCCAGGGTTTCGACGCCCATCGTTTCCGCGATGGCGACCACGTGATGCTCGGTGGCGTACGCGTTCCGCACGATCGCGGACTTGCAGCTCATTCGGATGGCGACGCCCTGCTGCATGCGATCTGCGACGCGCTGCTCGGAGCGGCCGCGCTCGGCGACATCGGCAAGCATTTCCCGGACACGAGTGCAGACTTCAAAGGCATCGACAGCCGCATCCTGCTCCGCCGTACCGCACAGATCCTGTCGGATGCCGGCTATCGGCCACTGAACGTCGACGGTACGATCATCGCCGAACGGCCGAAGATAGCGCCGTACGTCGCCGCGATGCGCGCCTGCATCGCCGCAGATCTCGGGCTGGCGATCGACGCGGTCAGCGTCAAGGCGACGACGACCGAGAAAATGGGCTTCGCCGG
>JADZCB010000124.1 GCA_020851775.1 Gammaproteobacteria bacterium | reverse complement strand
CTCGCCGAGACCGCTCGCCCCCGCATCCCCGACCCAGCGCTCCACACTCGCGACACGCGACAGACGCGGGCGCCACGCCGGTTTCAGGCTCGCGACGTGGCGCAGCAGCAGTTGCGTGAACGCGAGATCGTAGCGGCCGTTCGGCACGAAGTTCACGCCGAGTTCCGGGAGCGCGCCGAAGAGCGCGATGGTGCCGCGTCGCATGCCGGTGCCGAGTCCGGGGCCGCTCGTGCCGAACACGATGATGCTGCCGGCGATCATCTGGCTGCCACAGCCCGGGCCGACATTGCCGGTGACGACGACGAGCCCGCGGCGCATGCGATCCCCGAGCCGGCGGCCGGCATGGCGGCCGACGATGATCGTCCCGCCTTTCATGCCGGAGACCGCGCCCGGTGTCGCGCAACCGGCGAAATCGCCGATGTTCCCGGATACCTCGATGACGCCGTTGCGCATGCCGGCCCCGACGCCATCGCCGGCGTTGCCGCGCACGAGCAGGCGCCCGCCGCGCATCTCGGTGCCGAGCCAGGCGCCGCAATCGCCCGTGACGCGGAGTTCGCCGGCGTTCATGCCGGCGCCGACATGATGCAGACGCGGGCTCGCACCGGTGATGTCGAGGACATCGGCGCCTGGCGCGCCATCGATCTCGAACAGATCGCCGAGCGCGATGCCGCGCTGGCCATGCGGCAGGCGCAGGCGCCGGATGTCGTTCAACTTGCGCTGCTTCAACGCGTCGGGTGTTACACCGCGCATGTCGACGTCGAAATCGGGGGCCGCCGCGAGACGCAGGCCGAGCACACTCATTGGAGGATCTGCCGCAGCTTGAAGTGGAAGGGGCCGAGACTGCCGCCATAATTGCCGGCGGTGATCCCGAGGATGCCGCGCTTCGCCCCGAGCGTGCAGGCGGCGCGGACGCCGACGCGAGTCGCCGCGTCTATCGCGGCCGAGGTGAGCCCATCAATCACGATCTCGAGTACGGCGCCGACGTCGGCCGACAACGCGGAGTCCGTGACGATGCCGCGCAACGTCGGGCAATAGCGGTGATTCGTCGAGGCCGGCAGCGTCTTGTATTTGGAACCGACCTTCGAGCCCGAGCGGACCACGCCGCCGGGAAACGGCATGATCACGCCGGGGATTTTGCGCATCGCGGCGATTGCGCGTTCGCTGGCGGCGAGCGCCTGCGCCTGGTCGGTCGCGAGGATCAGGAAATTGCCGCCGCCGACCGCCTTGGTGACGCGCGTCGTGTCCTCGCACAGGAATTCGCCATCCATCACCGGTACCCGCCAATAGCGGGTGCGGCCGAGCTTTTTCGCGATCTGGTAACCGTCACCGAAGAAACGCAGCGTCTTGCCGAGCGGCAGCTCGTCGCCTTCCTCGAGACCGGCATAGCAGGCGCTGGTCGGCGCGGTCAGCACGCATTGGCCGACCCGGTTCTGGATCTGTTTCGTCAGCTCCTTGTTGCTCATCGCGAACAGCAGCACCGCGACGCCCGGGCGCCCGTCCGGTGTTTCGGACGGCTTCAACTGCCGCTCGATCCCGGCTTCACAGCCGCAGGCGATGACGGAGGTCGCGAAGCCGGTCAAGGCATTCGCCGCGTGGTTGGCCCAGGTCGCGTCGAAAGCCGTGATCACGAGCCGCGTCGCCTTCATCGGGAAGGCCTCGGCGAACGTGTCCTCGATATAGACGCCGTTTATCTTCATGGTCGCTTCATGTCGGGCGCCGCGCGCCGTGGACGACGAGCCCCCCGCGGCCGCCGTCCTCGATTTCGCCGTCGGCGACTGCGAGGTGCTTGCGCTGGAGAGTCATGTAGCGCGCGAAGTAGTCATCGACGAACGCTTCGATGCCGCGATCGTATTCGACACGCACGACATGCGTGTCGCCGCGCGGCGTCGCAAGCACGCGACCATTCTCGACGATCAGTTCGCCGGCCTTGAACACGTAGCGCGGGCTCGTGAACATGCGCTCGCGATCGGGATCGTCGAGGTAGACCGTGATGTCGGCGCGTGCGCCGATCCCGAGCTGGCCGAGATCGGAAAGACCCAGGCTCTTCGCCGGCCCTGCGCGCGTCATGATCGCGATTTCATACAGCGAGTATTCGCGCTCGAGGCTGCCGAGCGTACTTGCCGCCGCGGCGTCCGGGTTGATCGTCTTCAGCATGTCGTTGCGGAAGCTGCGATCGGTGAGCAGCCGGATCAGATGCGGATAGGTCGTGAACGGTGCCCCGTTCGGGTGATCGGTGGTCAGGAACAGGCGCCACGGATCCTCGACGAGCAGGAACAGCTCGAGGCCGATCGCCCACTGCAGTGCGTTGACGAAGTTCTTGTCCTTGTACTTGAACGGCACGACGCCACAGCCGGCGTCGCATTCGATGTCCATCAGCACGCTCTTCTTCGGGCTGCCGAATGCGCTGCCGGCGTATTGCCGCATGCTGTCGCCGGATTCGGTGACCGTTTGTCCGAACAGCACCTGGCCGACGTCCATCGAGATGTTCGGGCTGCGGTTGACGATCTCCGCGATGCGCGCCGCACCGGACGAGAACTTGCGATCGCCCTCGGTTCCGTAGCTGTGGAACTGTACGTGCGTCAGATGCGCCGGCAGGCCGTCGAGCGCGGCAACCGTCGCCAGGGTCGTGTCGAGATTACCCGGCACGCCGAGGTTACAGCCGTGGATGTGCAGCGGATGCGGCAGCCCAAGCTGCTGGATGCCGCTGGCCAGCGCCGTCAGCACGGTGCGCGGCGTCACGCCGTAATGCGCGTTCGCCTCGTCGAGATCGAGCTTGCGCTGATTGAACTTGAAGGCGTTGATGCCACCGGGATTGACGACCTTGATCGCCATCGCCTGCGCGGCGTGCAAGGTCCAGGCGATGTAGTCGCGAAGGCGCGCGGGATCGGCCTTGTCGGCGAGCATGCGCAACAGCAGGTCGTCGTTGCCGAGCAGCACGTAGGCGCCCTTGTCGACGATCGGTGTGTCACCCATCTCGAGATGGGCCTGGCGCGCATTCGCGGGCAGCATCGCCGGTTCGAAGCACGCAGTATAGCCCATCTCGGCATAGCGATAGCCGACGGTCAGTGTCGACGGCGCGGCATGTCCGCAGCCCATGCGCGGGTGCCTGCCGCGCGGCACGAGATCGCTGCGATGATCCTCGGGCAGCAGCATCCGCGCGAGATTGACCTTGCCGCCGCCGATATGGGTGTGGATGTCGATACCGCCCGCCATCACGCTGCAGCCGGTGAGATCGAAGCGCACGTCGACCGCGCGCGGATCGCTCGGCGCGGCGACGATGCGACCGTCGCGCACGAAGATCGAGCGCACTTCGCCATCGACGCCGTGCGTCGGGTCGTAGACGCGGCCGCCGTGCAACTCGATCAACTTGCTGCCCATCGTCATGCGATGCCGTCCGCGAGATCCGCGAGCAGCGTCGCGGCCGACGGCAGGCCGAGATCGCGCAGTCGTTCGAGCGGCAGCGCGATGACGCCGTCGGTGCGCATGAGGCGCGCCGCGTGATCGAGGCCCGGGGTGCCGACGGGCAGGAATACGCTGTTCGTCGGGCGCACCGTCATGCCGGGCATGCCGAGCACGATCGACGGGACATCGGTCGCGGGCGCCGGTACGGGCGTGAAAGTGCTGATCCACAGCAGCAGATCGACGGCGCCGTCGGCGAGCAGCCGTGCCGTGTCGAAACGCAAGGGATCGTAGTCGAGCGTCGCCCCGGCATAGGAAAGCTGCAGCGGGTAGCCCGTATGCCAGGCAGCCGTCGCCAGCGCGCTCTGTGCGCCGTCGTTGCCCCCGAGCGCGAGGCCGGCGGCGCGCCGCGTCTCGTTGATGTTCGCGATCAGATCGCAGACGGCCGCGATCACGAGATCGCCATCGCCGCCCAACTGTCCGGGCGCCCACACGAAGACGGCGTAGTCGGCGGCGGCGATCGCGTCGACCAGCGTCGTGGCGAGTTGCAGCCGGCGACCCTTGAGACGCGTCGCGCGCCCTGCGCGCAGCGCGCGCACTGCGTTCACGGTCTCGAGCAGTTCATCGTCGCGACACGGCAGCGACTGCGCGTCGACACCGGGTTGTTGCGGCCGCCTGTTCGCGGGTCCGAGATGCAGGATGCGGCGTCGCGCGAGGCGTTCGGGCAGCAGCGCATCGCTTGGCCGCAGGCAGCGCCGCGTAAAGGCGTGGAAATCGTCATCGATCGCGGCGCCGACGAGCACGACGAGATCGGCGCGAT
>JADZCB010000123.1 GCA_020851775.1 Gammaproteobacteria bacterium | reverse complement strand
CGCCGCCGGCGCGTGCTTTCGCCTGCCGGTGCAGATCGAGAAGGGCGCCGACGTCGGCCGCGGTGTCGAGATAGAAATGAGGGATCTCGCGTTTGCTCTGCGCCATGCGCGCCGCGACGGTGCGTTGCGCGGCCGTCGACACGACGGCCTGCGCGACGCCGGGAGGGGTCGCGACTGCGGGCGCTGCGGCGCGCGGCGCCACGGCCGAGGCCGCACTCGGCACGTCACAGGCCTTGATCCGGCCTTTCGGACCCGTGCCGACGATCAGACTCAAATCGACACCGCGCGCACGGGCGAGCTTGCGCGCATGCGGCGTGGCGAGCAGCCGGCCGTCGCGGGCCGAGGCCGATGTCGCGCCGGCATCGGGCAGGCCGTTCGCGGCCGCCGGCAGCGCTGCAGTGACGGAGGGCAGCGCCGGCGGCGCGACGGAAAGCGGGCTGCCGGCCCAGGTCGCGAGTACCGTCCCGACTTCGACCGTCATGCCGGGCTCGACGAGCAGCGCGCCGATCGTGCCGCCTTCGTCGGCCGCAATTTCGTTCGCGATCTTCTCGGTCTCGCAGATGTACAGCAGATCGCCGGCCTGCACGGTCTGGCCGGGTTGCACCAGCCACTCGACGAGGGTGCCTTCGGTCATCGTCAGCCCGAGTTTGGGCAGACGGATCGCGCGTTCGGCGCTCACCCGGATCACTCGCCCTTGAAGTTGGCCGCGCGCTTGGCGAGGAAGGCCTGACAGCCTTCGTGCGAGTCCTTCGAATCGAGCACGAGCCCGATCATCGCCTGTTCATAGGCGAGCGCGGCGGGCATCGGCATGTCGATGCCGTTGCTCATCGAACGCTTCAGCAGTTTCAGCACCAGCGGTGACTTGTGCGTAATCTTCGCCGCAATCTCGCTGACCTTGGCGACGAGTTGATCAGGCGCCACGACATGATTGACGAGACCCAGAGTCAGCGCCTCGGCGGCGGTGATTTGATCCCCCGTGTACATCAGTTCCTTCGCACGACACGGCGGGATCTGACGGATGAAGCGTTGCGTGCCGCCGGCACCGGGAAACAGGCCGAGCGTGATTTCCGGCAACCCGAGGCGTGCCTTCTCGGACACCACCCGTATGTCGGTGCACAGCAGGATCTCGGTGCCGCCACCGAGCGCCCAGCCGTTCACCGCGCAAATCGTCGGCTTGTCGCTCGTTTCGATCCGGCGGAACACGCGATGGATGACTTCGGCGAACTCCTGGTAGTGCGCGAGACCCTGGCGCGAATCCAGATCGGCGATGTCGCCGCCGGCGACGAAGGCGCGATCGCCGGCGCCGGTCAGCACGATCACGCGCACATCGGGATCCTCGTGCGCTGCGGTGAACGCCGTTTCGAGTTCGAGCAGCGTCGGGATGTCGAGGGCGTTCAGCGTCGTCGGGCGGTTGATCGTCAGCCACGCCTGGTGATTGCGGACGTCGAGCAGGATGTTCTGGCGCTGAGTCGTCATTGGAGCTTCCTGAGTTCAGGCCATGACCCGTTCGATCGCCGCCAGCAGGCGCGACGCGTCGGGGAGGAAGGCGCTTTCGAGGTTGGGGGCATAGGGTGTCGGCATGAACGGCGCGCCGACCCGCACGATCGGGGCGTCGAGTTCGTCGAACCCGACATCGGCCATGCGCGCGGCGATTTCGGCGCCGACACCGAAGGCTTCGACCGCTTCGTGGAAAATCACCAGCCGGTGCGTGCGCGCGAGCGAGGCGAGCACGCCTGCCTCGTCCCACGGCTGCAACGAACGCAGGTCGATGATTTCGACGTCGATGCCTTTTTCGGCCGCCTGGGTCGCGGCGGCTTCGGCCTGGTACAGCGCCGCCCCGTAGGTGACGACGGTGACGTCGCGGCCGGCGCGTGCGGTCCGTGCCTGACCGAAGGGAATCGCCGCCGGGGTGTCCGGAAACTCGCCCTTGCGTGCGTACAGCGCCTTGTTCTCGATGTAGAGCACCGGATCCGGCGAAGCGATCGCGGTGCGCAACAGGCCGTAGGCGTCGGCCGGCGTTGCCGGGCACACGACGGTCAAGCCCGGCACATGCGCGAACCAGGCCTCGAGGCATTGCGAATGCTGGGCGCCGGCATTGACGCCGCCGCCATGCGGCGCGCGCACGACGATCGGCACGGCAGTCTGGCCGCCGAACATGAAATGGGCCTTCGCGGCCTGGTTCACGATCGCGTCCATCGCCAGCGTGCAGAAGTCCATGAACATGATCTCGGCGACCGGGCGCAGGCCCGACAGCGCGGCGCCGGCGGCCGTGCCGACCAGGGCCGCTTCCGAGATCGGGAAGTCGAACACCCGTTGGGCGCCGAATCGCTGATACAACCCGCGCGTGACGCCGAACGGACCACCGGCCTCGCCGATGTCTTCGCCGAGCAGGATGACTTTGGGATCGGCCTCCATCGCATCCGCGAGTGCCTTGCCGATTGCCTGACCGAAGCGCAACTGTTCCATGACTAGGCCTGCGCGTAGACGTCGGCGCTGGCCGCCGCGAAATCGGGGATGGGCGCGGCGCGCGCCTCAGCGACGGCCGCGTCGATTTCGGCCTCGATCTCCGCCTCGAGCGCCTCGAAACGCGCGGTATCGACCCCGGCGGCGGTGAGCGCCTGGCGGGCCCGCGCCAGCGGATCACGCTCGGCGAGCAGCGCCATCTCGGCGGGATCGCGATACTTCTGCGGATCGCCTTCGTAGTGGCCGTGGAAACGCTCGACGCGGCATTCGAGCACGGCCGGCCTGCGATCCTCGCGCATCTGCGCGATCAAGGTCCCGGCGACATCGGTGACCTCGATGACGTCGAGGCCGTCGGCGTAGCGGTAGGGCACGCCGAAGGCACCCGCGAGCCGTTCGAGGCTGCCGCAGAACTGGCGATCGGTACGCGAAAATTCGCCCCAGCCGTTGTTCTCGCAGGCGAACAGCACCGGCAGCGACCACAGCGCGGCGAGATTCAGGCATTCGTGGAAGATGCCTTCGGCGAGTGCGCCGTCGCCGAAATAGCACACCGCGAGATCACCGTTGCCGGCGAGCTTGTGCGCCAGCGCGCTGCCGGTCGCGAGCGAGATGCCGCCGCCGACGATGCCGTTCGCGCCGAGCATGCCGAGCTTCGCGTCGGCGATGTGCATCGAGCCGCCACGCCCGCGGCAGATGCCGTGCTCGCGGCCCATCATCTCGGCGACGAAGCCTGTCAGATCGATGCCTTTCGCGAGCGCCTGGCCGTGTCCGCGGTGGGTCGCGGCGATCGTGTCCGTGTCGCGCAGATGGCGGCTGATCGCCACGGGCACCGATTCCTGACCGATGCTCAAGTGGATGAAGCCGGGGATCTCCTTGTCGGCGAACAGTTTCGACAGACGCTGCTCGACCTTGCGGATGCGCAGCATGCCGCGATAGCACGCGAGCAGCATGTCGGTATCCTGCCCACTGCGCGCCGGGGTGGATTTCTTGCTCATGAGGCGCTCGCTCGCTTCGGACCTGGGCGTTTGCAGCAAGGCCCGGTGTCTGTGCCGCCTGGAATCGGGAACACCACGGAGAACACTGCGGGCGGTTCGTGGCTGTCGGTGTTCATCGTCGACCGGTTCGTCGACGCGTGTGCGGCGATGGTAGCGTTGCGTTGCGACAACGTCAAAGCGCGACCACGCCTGGGTCAACGCAGGGAGGTGCGATCGCGCAGGCCGCGGAATTCGTCGATCAGGACCTCGGTCGGGCGCTGCCGGCAATAGCCGGCGAGTGCCGTGAGCGAGTTGCGATGACGCTCCGGCGTGAAGGTGGTACAGCCGTCGGTGACGAGGGTCACGAGGTAACCGCGGTCGCAGGCATCGCGCACCGCCGACTCGACGCACTGATCGGTGACGACACCGCCGATCACGAGTTGCGTGACGCCGAGGTTGCGCAGCACGTAATCGATGTGCGTCGCATTGAAGACACTGGAGGCCGTCTTCGGCAGTCGGATCTCGTCGCAGATCGGTGCGAGCGCGTCGATCGGCTGACCATCCCACGAACCCTTCGGCACCAGGATCCCGCTGATCCGGTAGTCGAGGCTCTGCTCGCGACCATCGGTGGTCAGTGCCTCGATGTTGGTGTGCAGGACCTCGACGTCGCTCTGGCGGCACTCGGAGACGAGACGTTGCAGGTTCGGGATGACGACGCCATCGAGCTGGCGGCGGTACCAGCCGTAGCGCGTCGTCCGCTCCTCGGCCGGGCAGTTGCGATAGAGCCCCCCGTCCGGATGGCAGCAGTAGTTCTGCATGTCGATCAGCAGCAGCGCCGCCTGATCGGGCAGCAGCGCGATTTCACGGCTGTAGAGCGTCTTCACGGCGGGCATCGGTGTTCTCCTGCCGGCGGTCCGGCGGCGGGTTCAGGGCAGGCGAGCCGCCGCGCCCACGTTGCAACCGTTGGCGCGCGCCGGGACGGTTTCTATACTCCCCGCCAGCAATCGTGTGCAAGAGGGGGGCAGCGATGAGTATTCAGGATGGCAGCGTCGGCCAACTCGATTTCGTCACCCGTTACGGCCTCTACTCCGCAGAGCAGCAGGCCGCGCTCGCGCAGATAGAAGAGGAAATCGCGCGGCACCGTCTGCGCACCATCCGCGTCGCGTGGGGCGATCAGCACGGGGTCGTCCGCGGCAAGCACGTGATGGTCCACGATTTCATGCTGGCGCTGAAGAACGGCATCGACTTCCAGACCGCCACGCTGTTCATGGACACCACGAACAACATGTTCGCGCCGATGTTCAGCAGCGATGCCGGGCTCGGCATGACGGCGCTGGCGGGTGGGCCCGACGCGATCCTGGTCCCCGATCCGCTGACATTCCGGGTGTTGCCGTGGGCCGAGCGCACCGGTTGGATCCTGTCCGAGATGTATCTCGCGAGCGGTGAGCCGATGCCGTTCGACACGCGCGCGGTGATGAAACGCCAGTTGCGCGAACTGGCGCGGCGGGGCTTCGAGTTCGTCGCCGGCCTCGAGGTCGAGTTCTATATCTGCAAACTCGAGGATCGCATGCTCGATCCCGCACAATCCGGCTGGCCCCCGGATCCACCGCGCGTTTCCGCGATCGCGCACGGGTTCCAGTATCTGACCGAGGATCGGCAGGACGAGATCGACCCGATCCTCCAGATGCTGCAGGACAACCTCGAGAAGCTCGAACTCCCGTTGCGCACGATGGAAGATGAATGGGGCCCCGGTCAGTGCGAATTCACCTTCGATCCGCGACGCGGTCTCGGCGCCGCCGACGACATGCTGCTGTTCCGCACGGCGACCAAACAGCTCTGCCGGCGTCATGGCTATCACGCGACGTTCATGACGCGCCCGGCACTGCCGAATTTCTTCTCGAGCGGCTGGCACCTGCACCAGTCGCTGTGCGACGTGAAGAGCGGTGCCAACCTGTTCGCGAACATGGGCGACGGCGGCGAGGTCCTGAGCGCGCTGGGCCGGCAGTACGTCGCCGGCGTGCTGGCCCATGCGCCGGCGGGCTGCGTGTTCTCGACACCGACGATCAACGGCTACAAGCGCTACCGCCCGAACTCGTTCGCCCCCGATCGCATCACGTGGGCGCGCGAGAACCGCGCGGCGATGATCCGGGTGCTCGGCGGTCCCGGCGATCGCGCGACCCACATCGAGAATCGCGCGGGCGAACCCTGTGCGAATCCCTATCTCTACATGGCCTCGCAGATTGTCGCCGGTCTCGCCGGCATCGATGCCGTGCTCGATCCCGGGCCGCTCGAAACCTCGCCTTACGAGTCGAACAAACCACGACTGCCGCGCAGTCTGATGGAAGCGACGGCGGCGCTGCGCACGGATGCGGTCTATCGCGCGGGCTTCGGGGACTCGTTCATCGACTATCTGCTCGCGATCAAGCAGCACGAGATCGAACGATTCCTGGCCCACGTCACCGACTGGGAGCAGCGGGAATACTTCGAAGTCTACTGAGGTGCGGCGATGAGTGACTGGCGCGGCAAGCTCGGCGGCATGACGCCGCAGGAGATGAACGAATTTCTGCGGGGCCCGTGGCTCGCCCGTCTCGGCTGTCTGAAGCCCGACGGCTGGCCCTACGTGATCCCCGTCTGGTACCACTGGGACGGCAGCGCATTCTGGATCGTCGGCCGCGAACGTTCGGAATGGTGCCATTACATGGCACTCGATCCGCGCGTGTCGCTGGTCGTCGACGAACCGGAAGCCCCGATCCGCAAGGTGATCTGCGAGGGCACGGCCGTCGTCGTCGAAGCAGCCGTCGGACCGCATCTGATGAACGGCGAGAAATCGATCTGGAACCAGATCGGCGAACGACACACCGGTCCGCGTTACCTCGGTGCGAAGGCCGAGTCGTATCGCGGCGGCGTCAATGTCGAGCCCTGCTGGACCTTCAAGATCGTGCCGAAGAAGCTGACGACCTGGCAGGGCTTCGGATGGGCCAAGCGCTACCGGCACCCCGAACTCTACCCGGACGGCGAGGTGCCGACGTGACGCTGCTGGGTCCCCATGAACCGCCGGCGGTCGAGGTGGTTCGCGCGGATGCCGCGTCGCCGTTCTTCCTGACCTGCGATCATGCGAGCAACCGCGTGCCCGAGGCGCTCGGCGATCTCGGCGTGCCGGCGACCGAACGCGAGCGACACATCGCCTGGGACATCGGCGCGCTGGCAGTCGCGCGCGGTCTGTCCGCCGCGCTCGACGCGACACTGGTCGCGAGCGGCTATTCGCGCCTCGTGATCGATCTGAACCGCCCGCTGCACCGGCCCGATCTCTGTCCGCTGCAGAGCGAGCACACTGCCGTGCCCGGCAACGCGGATCTCGCTGAAGCCGCGAAGGTGCAACGTCACGCGGCGTTGTACGCGCCGTATCACGCCGCGATCGAGCAACTGCTCGATGCGCGTGCCGCGCGCGGTCAGGGCACGCTGCTCGTCGCGATCCACAGCTTCACGCCGGTCTATGCCGGCGTCGCGCGACCGTGGGAAATCGCGTTGCTGTCGAATCGCGATCGTCGCGTCGCCGAGTGCCTGATCCACGCGTTGCAGCGCGAGCACGTGCTGAACGTCGGCGACAACATCCCGTATCGCCTCACCGACGACGGCGACTACGGCGTGCCGGTGCACGGCGAGCGGCGAGCGCTCCCGCACGTGCTGATAGAACTGCGCCAGGACACGGTTGCGTCGGCCGCAGGGCAGCGCACCTGGGTCGAGCGTCTGGCTCCTTTGCTGCGCGAAGCGTGGGACTGTGTCGCCCGGGAGCGGCAGAGCGCCGATGGATGAGTCGTGGCGGTGCGCTGGATCAAGGGTCCGGCCCGACGGCTGTCTATGCTGACAATATCACCATGAAATGGATGGGATTCCGATGCTGACGAACGTGTCGTTGTTGTATGCGGGTACGCCGAACGAACAGGGCGCGCTGGCGTTCTCGGCTGCGGTGGCCGACGGGCTCGGCGCCTCGGTCGCCTGTCGCTATGCGGCGGACATGCTGAGTCTGCTGTCGCCGGATCAGCGCGCGGAATACCGGGCGCTGATCGAAGTCGATGGCGTGAGCCGCGCGCAGGAATACCTGATGCGTACCTGCGAAACCCAGCGCGCGAGCCATGCCGAGGCGGCACAGGCCGCCTACCGCGCGTCGGCCTCGGCAGGTCACCTGATCTGGGGTGAACCACTGGATCTGGGCAGCGATCCGCGCCCGGTGCTCGCGGCGATGGGTTTCACGCACGACATGATCGTCGCCAGCTTCGATCTGCCGCCGGCCGTGCTGCAGCCCGCGATCGAACAGGTGCTCGTCGCAGCAGGGGCGCCGCTGGCGCTGATTGCGCATGCGCCGGTGGCGGCCAGCCTCGAAGCGATGACGATGGTCTACGCGTGGAAGCCGTCGGCCGCGGCGAAACACGCGCTGCGCTACGCGCTGCCCCTGTTCCGCAAGGCCCGCCAGGTCTATCTCGTCGCGATCGAGGACGACAACGAAGCGCCGGCGATGCCGTCGGTGCAGGACATCGCCGACTACCTGATGAACGTGCACAGCGTGGCGACGTCGCCGCTGGTGATCCAGGCCGCCGACTCACCGCAACGTCAGCTCGCAGATCTCTACGGGGAAGTGGGTGCCGATCTGCTGGTGATGGGTGCGTATTCGCATTCGCGCCTGCAGCGCCTGTTCTTCGGCGATTTCACGAGCCATTTCCTGAAGAAGCGCCCGTGCAATCTGCTGCTCGCACACTGAGCATGTAAAGCGGGAAGATTCACCGCAGGAGCGGCGGCAGCCGCGATTGAGGCCTCACCACCACAACGCCGTCGTCACGATGCAGACGAAGGCGCCGACACTCAGGTGCAGGCGCAGACGGAGGAACCAGGCGGGCAGTGCGTGGAGGCGCGCGGTGCGCACGTCGTGTGCGAAGGTGACGCTGAATCCGATCGCGCAGAACCAGAGCGTGAACGCGGTCGGCAGCAGGATCGCGGCCCACGCGGCCAGCGCCGGCAGCATGCTGTAAATCAGTTCGCGACTGCGCTGCACGTTCACGAGGGTCGGATTGGCAACGGTGAGTCCCCACGTGATCCCACCGAGGAAGGACAGAACGACCGCGCCGTAACTCGCGACGCCGAAGGCCGCATGGTGGGCGAGACTGTCTTCGCCCTGCGGACCGAACACGACGGCCAGCGTCTGGACGACGAAGGGCAGCAGACCGAGATACCCGAGCCAGCCGGCCGTCGACGGCACGGGATTCACGGCGCGGGCAGCGGCATCGATCATGGCGAACTCGGCTCTCGGGTGGGTGATTCCGAGGGCCGAGCATAGCCGGGCCGATCCGGCCACGCCTGCGCTGGGTCAAACTTTCTGCCCTGCGAATACCCCGCTTTTTGAGCTCTCGCCTGGCCGCAGGGCCGTAGATACCCGTATCGGGCACAAGCCGTCTACACCCCCTTTTCTAGCTGGCTGAGCGTACATCTGCTTCAGTCGAAGTTCGCGGGCTGGGCGCTGGTACCGGATGGTTCTGCGGCGACCGTGCGCGCACAGGACGTGCGCGCTCGAGCGATACAGGGACGAACTCGAGCGCGTCGACGCGGGGCTATCCGGTGCCGGCGCCCGGGGGTGGCACCCACCCGGTGACCGATATTTACGCTCTGCTATTCAGTCACCGAACACCGAGGGCAAGAGAGATTGAAAGCAATCTCTCGCAACCCGCGCTCGGATGTTTCCGCGACATCGGGATCCCGGGTTGGCGTTGTGGTCTCAGGGCACGAAACCAACCCTCTCATCCCCTCGGTGTCCTCGATGGCAAGACTGCGCTTAAGACCAGTTCAACCCTGTGCACGTAGCGCAAGTGACGTCACAGCAAGCTGAACTTCCGCAACTGGCGATCGTGCCAGCGACGCAGCACGAGCAGCGCGACGATCGCACCGAGACCGGCGAACGCCATGTCCGACTGCGTGTCCCAGACGTCGCCCTGGGTGCCGAGGAAGGCAGCCGCGCCGCGTTCGGAGAGCACGGCGACGGCCCATTCGAGCAGTTCGTAGACCGCGCTCAGCGCGAGACAGACGCAGACGACGAGAAAGCCGAGCCAGCCGCGGCGTGCCAGCACGCGACGCCGGATCAGGATTTCGCGTGCGATCAGTGCCGGCACGAAGCCCTGCGCGAAGTGTCCGAGCTTGTCGTAATGGTTGCGCTCGAAGCCGAACAGTGGCTTGACCCATTCTCCGAGCGGGACTTCCGCGTAGGTGTAATGTCCGCCGATCATCAGGATCACGCAGTGGATCAGCACGAGGACATAGACGAGCGTCGTCAGCGGGAACGCGCGCCGCGTCGCCCACAGCAGGAACAGACCGATCACCGCCGGCGACACTTCCAGCGCCCAGGTCGCGTAATCCTTCGGATGGATACCCGACCACACCAGGGTGCCGACGAACACGAGGACCCACAGATTCGCCACGCGTGCCCCCGACCCGCGCTGCCACCATCAAAGTGGTCGCATGATGCACGCGGGCGGCGGTCGGCGTCCACTGCGGACCCTGCGGTATAGTGCGGCCTTCGATTCCAGTGAGCACGCCATGACCTACGCCCAATTCGGCACCCCGCCCGACGATCGCTATTACGAGGACTACGAGGTCGGTGCGACATACGAGCTCGGCAGCTTCAGCCTGAGCGAACGTGAAATCATCGATTTCGCGCAGCGTTTCGACCCGCAGCGCTTCCACGTCGACCCGGTCGCTGCCGCGGCCTCGCCCTTCGGCGGTCTGATCGCGAGCGGCTGGCACACGGGCAGCGCGATGATGCGTCTGCTCGCCGATCATTTCATTTCATCGGTCGCAGGCCTCGGCTCGCCGGGTCTCGACGAAGTCACCTGGCACAAGCCGACGCGGCCGGGTGCGACGATGACGGTTCGTGTCACGGTGCTCGACAAGCGCCGCTCGCAATCGAAACCCGATCGCGGGCTCTTCTTCCACAAGGTCGAGGTGTTCGACCCGGCCGGCGACGTCGCGATGACGGTACGCGGCAAGGGCATCATCCGGCTGCGCACACCGGGTGCGAACTGACCGTCACGACAACGTCGAGGGACATGTGATGACACCGAACTGCTGGGGCGACGATGCGAGCTACGACTACGCCGCGATCAACGATGCGCTGAATCGCTATCTGCGCCTGAAGACCACGCCGATCGGCCTGAAGCGTTTCCGCACGATCGAGGAACTCTCGAGCGTACCGAAACTGCGGCGGCCGCCCGCCGGCGAGAAATTCGCGTTCGACCAGATGGTCGGCCAGTCGCGCTGGCTCGGCTGGACGCTCGGCGTGACGATGGACAACCTGATGGGACAGCAGTGCGGCGCCGTCGTCGGGCTCGCGCCCCGCGATCCGACCTGGCTCGAAGGCCGGCACCTGGCCGGCGTCTGGTACGGCACCCCCGCCGACAGCGCGGCGCACCAGGCGGCGATGAGTTGTGCGAGCCATGGGGACTATCAGGCGATTGCGCTGTCACCGATCACCGCCGGCCGCCTCGACAATCCGGACATCGTGCTGATCTACGGCACGCCGGGCCAGATGATCACCTTCGTCAACGGCCTGCAGTACCGCCAGTATCGCAAGTACACCTTCACCTGCGTCGGCGAAAGCGCCTGCGCGGATTCCTGGGGCAACGCGCTGAAGACCGGCGAGCCGTCGTTGTCGGTGCCCTGCTATGCCGAGCGCAAGTTCGGCGGCGTGCTCGACGAGGAGATGCTGATGGCGATCCCGCCGAGTTTCCTGCCGCAGGTCGTCGACGGTCTCAAGGCCCTCAGCGACAACGGACTGCGCTACCCGATCCCGAACCACGGCATCCAGAAGTCGCCGCTCGACAGCATCGCGGCGAGCTACGGCCAGCAGAAAGTCTGAGGGCCGACAGGCGAGGCGGACGGCGGAGTCCTCAACGCGTCTCGCGGCTGATCTCCGCCTCGAAGTCGCCGCTGCCGAGCCGTTCCAGCATGTGCGCGTAGAAGCGCATGAAGTCGGTGGTGATTTCGAGCAGCGGGAGATCGGCGAACTCGCCGCGGTAGCGCAGGTATTCCATGTGCTGCCGGCCTTCGAGATCGAAGGGGTGATAGATCGAATCCTCGCGGCCGTCGAACTCGAGCGGCCGCAAATGGAACTTCATGCACAGCTCGACATTGAAGGCGGGGGTCGATTTCACCCATTTGCCGTCGAGCAGGATCGCGGTATAGCCGTGCCACCGGAATTCGTCGGTACGCATCAAGTCGCGCATGCGAGCCGTCGACAGATGATTGCGGACATCGGCATAGCCGGGCCGGGCGGGAATGCCGATGGCCCGGCAGCAGGCTGCGAGCAGCGCGGCCTTCGTCACGCACCAGCCCCGACCGAGTGTCACGCAGCGGCCGGCGCTCAGGCCTTCGGCACTCAGTTCGATCCGATAAGGGTCGTAGCGGATGGCGTCGCGCACCGCATAGTAGAAGTTCACCGCCCGCGTACGCGCATCGGCGCCCGGCAGATCGTGTTCGCGCACGAAGGCCTGCACGCGGGGGTGCGTGAAGTCGATGGTCGCGGTCGGGTCGAGAAAACGGGTCGGATCGTCGCCGAGCAGGCTCATGTCGGTTCCAGTCGGAGCAGGGTGCGAGCGCCGTCGCCCTCGGCGCGCCGTGTGGCGCAACGCCCGGACGGCATAGCGGGATCTTACGCCCGATGACGTCCTGCCCAGTAGTCCGCCGCGGTCTCAATCCGGCAGGTCGCCGAAGCGCACCGGGCGGCCGGTCCAGGGATCGACGAACGCAATGCCGATCGCGGCGAGGTGCATGCCGCGCGGATCCGCGTTGCCGCGCCCGTAACGGGGATCGCCGATCACCGGATGGCCCAGCGCATCGAAATGGCGTCGAATCTGGTGGTAGCGACCGCTCAGCATCCGGATGAGGACGACACTGCGGCCGGCGGTTTCGTCGACGTCCTCGAGGCGGTATTCGGTGACGGCCGGTTTGCCGTCGAGAGGCAGATCGATGCGGCCGGAAGCACCGCGCGGACGCAGATCGCCGAGCACTTCGACCCGGTAACGCTTGTCGACGCTGCGCGCCTGGAACAGCGCGGACAAGCGCGCGGCGGCTTGCCGGCTGTGCGCGACGACCAGCAGTCCGCTCGCCTCGAGATCGAGCCGGTGCACGAGATAGACCTCGCGACGCGGACTGAAGTGAGCGACGACCTGCGCGGCGAGCGTGGCGTGATCGCCGTAACGGGACCCTTCGACGAGAAGGCCCGCCGGCTTGTGCCAGACGCTGTAGCGTCGGTGATCGGCGAGCAGCGACGCGCCGGGTGGCACCAGCGAGAGCACGGCAGAATCGTAAAACATCTGCAGCCGGTCACCCGGTTTCAGCGGTGTCGTCACGCGCCGCAGTCGCGTCGGCCTGCCCGCGCCGCGGGCATGCCACACTGCGCCTTTCTGCATCGCCTCCTTGATCCGCATCTTCGACAGACCACTGAGTTCCGCCAGCAGATCGGCCACGATCGGCGCGTCGCCGTCGCGCACCGTGTGCTCGAGCGTGAAGACGCGGCGTGCGGCGGGCGTCGATTTCATCGCGGCAGGTGCCGGAACTCGTCGAGCAGATCGATCGGCAGCGCGAAATTGAGGTTCTCGCTGCGCCCGGTGTCGTCGCTCAGCTTGAAGCTGACGATGCCGACGAGGCTGCCGTCCTGCGCGAGCAGGGCGCCGCCGCTCGAGCCCGCAGACACCGCCGCGCTGGTCTGGATCAGCACATAGCCGCCTTCATGGCGCAGGCCCGAGACGAGGCCGTCGCTGAAAGTCAGATCGAGACCGAGCGGGGCGCCGAGGGCAAAGACCCGCTGGCCGATGCGCAAATCCTGCGCACTGCCCCGCGCGAGCGCGGGCGCGCTCAGCAGATCCGCGCGCAGCAGGCACAGATCGTAAGCGAGCTTCACTTCGACGAGCGTGGCCGTGATCGTCGCGCCGGCGGATTTCAGCCCGACGAAATCCGCCCCTTTGAGCACATGACAGTTCGTCAGCACGTGACGCGCATGGACGACGACCCCGCTGCCCTGGCGCAGAACCTTGCCCGCACGATTCGCGGCATAGACGGTGACGACGCCAGGGGCTGCGCGTTCGAACACCGCTTCGGGCGCGGGCAGCGGCACGGCGTGAACGGCACCGACGCATGTGAGCAACACGATGCAGCCGAATGCGCGATGCATCGGCGCGGTGCGGCGCATCGGCGCGCGATCAGGGATTCTGCTTGGCGGCGTGATTGCGCCAGGCGAGCACGATCGCACCGATGGTTTCCGGCGTGATCTGCAGATCGTGCAGCAGGTGACGCTGCAACTGACGCAATTCGTCCTGGTCGAGTTCGCCGACGAAGCCATCGGTGTAATACGTGATCGACCAGATGTCCTCGTTCGGCCGCTCCTGCCACAGATACCAGCGTCCCGATTCCGGATGCGCGCCGTTCGCCGACGAGCGGGCCTTCGAGGTCGTTGGAAACTGCGTGTGCGAGGCGATGCCTGCATCGACGAGCGCCGCGCGGCGACCGGTGAAGGTCGTCGACCAGACGAGACCTTCGCCAAAGCGGGCTGGCGAGACGGCGAAGCGGGCGGCAATGGTCATCAGATGCGATTCGAATGAGGCTCGGGCGATTCTAAACGGGGCGACGGGCGCCGCATAGGCGGCCTGTCCGACGCCGGGCCACGTGCCGGCAAACATCTGTGGCGAAGCGAGGAGACGCGCGCCACGCCGCGCCCGGCGCCGGCGGCGTGAGGTTGCGTCGGCCTGCTAAGATGCCGGGCATCGCGTCGCGGAGCAGCGGATCATGCCCAGTTACAAAGCGCCGGTCAGAGACGGCCTGTTCATTCTCCACGAAGTCCTGCAGATCGAACGCCATGCGGCGCTGCCGGGCTTTGCGGATCTGACCTCGGACACGCTGGCTGCCGTACTCGAGGAGGGTGGGCGCTTTGCCGAAGAAGTCATTCAGCCGCTGAACCGGCAAGGCGACATGCAGGGATGTACCCGCCATGCCGACGGTCGCGTGACGACGCCCGATGGTTTCAAGGAAGCCTATGCGCAGTTCGTCGCCGGCGGCTGGGGCGGGCTCGCCGGTGATCCGGCGTTCGGCGGACAGGGGCTGCCGCACGTCGTCGCGACTGCGTTCGAGGAATACATGATCGCGGCGAACATGGCCTTCACGATGTATCCGATGCTGACGCAGGGGGCGATCGCCGCCATCCGCGCGGTCGCGACGCCTGCCCAGCAACGCAAGTTCATTCCGAAAATGATGAACGGTACGTGGACCGGCACGATGAATCTGACCGAGCCACACTGCGGTACCGATCTCGGTCTGCTGCGCACCCGCGCCGAACCCGAGCCTGACGGCACCTACCGGATCACGGGCACCAAGATCTTCATCTCGAGCGGCGACCACGACCTGAGCGAGAACATCATCCATCTCGTGCTCGCGAAGCTGCCGGACGCGCCTGACAACGTCAAAGGGATCTCGCTGTTCATCGTGCCGAAGCTGCTCGTCGACGACGACGGCAACCTCGGTGCACGCAACGCCGTGACGTGCGGGCGCATCGAGGAAAAGATGGGCATCCACGGCAACGCGACCTGCGTGATGAACTACGAGGGGGCGACCGGCTACCTGATCGGCGAGCGTGACAAGGGCCTGCGGGCGATGTTCATCATGATGAATGCCGCGCGTCTCGGCGTCGGCGTGCAGGGACTCGCGCAGTCCGAAGTGTCGTACCAGAACGCGGCGACCTACGCCCGCGAACGTCTGCAGGGACGTGCGCTGAGCGGTCCGCAGAACCCGGCCGGCAAAGCCGATCCGATCATCGTTCATCCGGACGTGCGGCGCATGCTGATGAACGCGCGAGCCTTCAACGAAGGCGCACGCGCGCTGAGCCTGTGGGCTGCGCTGCGGGTCGACCTCGCGGAGAACGCGGCGACGCCCGAAGAGCGGCAGGCGGCGGAGGACGAAATCGGGCTGTTGACGCCCGTGATCAAGGGGTACTTCACCGACAAGGGGTATGAAAACGCGACGAACGCGCAGCAGTGCTTCGGCGGCCACGGCTATGTGCGCGAATGGGGCATGGAGCAGTTCGTGCGCGACGCCCGCATCGCGCTGATCTACGAAGGAACGAATGGCATCCAGGCGCTCGATCTGGTCGGCCGCAAGCTCCCGGCGCACGGCGGGCGTGCGCTGCGGACGTGGCTGCAGACGGTCGGCACCAGCGCCGCGGCGTGTGTCGCGGACGAGGCGACGCGCTTCGTCGGCGAGCCGCTGCAGCGGGCCCTCGACGACCTGCAGGGCGCGACCGGCTGGCTGATGCGCAACGCGCTGACGAAGCCCGACAACGCGGCTGCGGGCTCGATGGCCTACCTGCACCTGATGGGCCTCGTGGCGCTCGGTCATCAATGGGCCCTGATGGCCCGCGCGGCCTCTGCGGCACTCGCGAACGGCGCGGCGGACGCGGATTTCTACACGCACAAACTGGCGGTCGCCCGCTACTACTTCAGTCACCTGATCTGCGAGACGGCCGTGCATCGCGCGCGGGTCGAAGCCGGTGCCGCGCCGATGATGGCGCTGCCCGCGGAGGCATTCTGATGGCCGGGCAGACCGACACCACCATCATGGCGCTGTTCTGCGACTTCGAGAACATCGCCCTCGGCGCACGCGACGCGAAGTACGCGCGTTTCGACATCCGCAAGGTCCTGGAACGGCTGCTGCTCAAGGGCAATATCGTCGTCAAGAAAGCCTACTGCGACTGGGAGCGGTACAAGGAGTTCAAGGGCAACATGCACGAGGCGGCCTTCGAACTGATCGAAATCCCGCACGTGCGCATGTCGGGCAAGAATTCGGCGGACATCCGCATGGTCGTCGACGCTCTCGATCTCTGCTATACGAAATCGCATGTCGACTGTTTCGTGATCATCAGCGGGGACTCGGACTTCTCGCCGCTCGTCAGCAAGCTGCGCGAGAACAACAAGACGGTGATCGGCGTCGGCGTGAAGCAGTCGACCTCGGATCTGCTGATTTCGAACTGTGACGAATTCATCTACTACGACGATCTGGTGCGCAACGAGAAAAAGCGACCGACGCGCCGGCGCAGTCCCGGCAGCGCGTCCACCGCGTCCGCGTCCGCGCCGGCGGCCGTCGCCGACGCGCCCGGCGATCCCGTCGAAGAGGCGAACGGCAATGTCGTCGTGACGGAAGCACCGCCGGCCGCGGGCGAGCACGATCGCAAGCAGGAAGCGCTCGATATCGTGATGGAGACGGTCGAAGCGCTGTTCGCCGAACGCGGGGCAGAAGACAAGATCTGGGGCTCGATGGTGAAGCAGGCGATCAAGCGCCGGCAGCCCGGCTTCAGCGAGTCGTATTACGGCTTCCGCTCGTTCAGCAAACTGCTCGACGAGGCGGCGGCGCGCAAGCTGCTGACGCTCGAGCACGACGAGAAGTCCGGTGGCGTCATCATCCGGATCAACCAGCCGGACTGAGGGGAAGCGCGGCAGCGCAGGCACGACGATCGCCGCGACGCCGTCTCTGAACGAGCCCAGGACGGACTTGTTCAGAGCCTGAAGTGTCATCTACACGAGGGGATACACCATGAAAATCGACAGCCTGCTGCCCGCCGCCGCCCCGCACGAGGTGATGGCGCGCGCCCGTGCGCTCGAACAGGACGGTTTCGACTGCGTGTGGACGTTCGAGGCGGCGCACGACGCGTTCTTTCCGCTGGCGTTTGCCGCGCAGGCGACGACCCGGCTGCAGATCGGCACCAACATTGCCGTCGCCTTTGCGCGCACGCCGTTCGCGATGGCGCAGATCGCCTGGGATCTGCAGCGCGACAGCGGTGGCCGCTTCCGGCTCGGGCTCGGCACGCAGGTGCGTCAACACGTCGAACGCCGCTTCTCGGCGAGCTTCGACCATCCGGCGGCGCGCGTCACCGATTACATCCGCTGCGTCCGCGCAATCTGGCACACCTTCCAGACCGGTGCGAAGCCGCAGTACCAGGGGCCGTTCTATCAGTTCAAGCTCATCAACGAATTCTTCAATCCGGGCGCGATCGACCAGCCCGACATCCCGATCTATCTGGCGGGCGTGAACCCGCGGATGTGCCGCGCTGCCGGCGAGGTGGCCGACGGTTTCCACGTCCATCCGATGCATACCGTGCCGTATCTGAAGGAAGTGGTGCGCCCGGCGATCGAGGAAGGCGCGCGCGCGGCCGGCCGCCGCGTCACCGATCTCGAACTGTATTCGCCGGTATTCGTGATCACAGGCAACACCGAGGCAGAGCGTGCGGCGATGGAACGGGCCGTGCGCCGGCAGATTGCCTTCTACGCGTCGACGCCTAGCTATGCCGCCGTGCTCGAATTTCATGGTCATGCCGAACTCGGCCGCAAGCTCGGTACGCTGATGCGCGAAGGAAAGCTCGACGACATGGGTCAGCACGTGCCGGACGCGCTGCTCGAGGAGATCGCGGTGTTCGCGCCGCCGGCTGAACTCGGGCAGCGGCTGCGCCAACGCTACGATGGCGTACTCGATCGGCTGTCGCTGTACTCGACGATGGGTGGCGACGGCAGTTTCACCGCCTGGCGCGAGCTGATCACCGCGATCCACGCCTGAGCACGGCGGCAACCGTGTTCAGGGCGCTGCGCGCCGCTGGCCCGCCGCCGCCAGATCGGCCGGCGTGTCGATGTCGAGCAGGATGCCGGGGTCATCGACTTCGATCGTCGTGACGGCGGCGTCGGCGAGCAGGGCGCGTGCGCCGCGATCGCCCGTCAAGGCCGCGAGCGCCGGCAGATGCGCGGCCCCGAACAACACCGGATGACCGCGCTGCCCGCGATACACGGGGGCGACGATCGCGGTCTCGGCGAGCGGTGCGAAATGCTCGATCAGCGCGGCACAACTCGTCGCCGTCACGCGCGGCATGTCGCCGAGCACGACGAGCACACCGTCGATCCCCGGTGCCAGCGCGCGCACACCGCAGGCAATCGACTCGCCGAGTCCGCACTCAGGCGCGGGATTGACGTGCACCGCGGCGCCGCTGTCATGCGCCAGCGCCGTCGCGATTCCGTCCTCCGGCGCCACGACCACCACGCGTTGCGCGAGTGGCAGAGCGGCCATCGTCGCGAGCGTCCAGGCGAGCACGGGGCGCCCGTCGAGCGTCGCATGCAGCTTGCGATCGCGGCCGAAACGGCGGCTGAAACCGGCCGCAGTGATCACGGCCGCGATACGCTTCACAGGCGCACGCCGGCGCGCACGGCGACGATCTCGGCCAGCGTCGCCAACGCGATCTCCGGCGGACTCCGCGCGCCGATCGCAAGTCCGACCGGCGCGCGGATGCGGGCGAGATCGGCTGTCGCCACGCCAGCCTCGCGCAATTCGTTGCGCCGGATCTGCGCCGCGCGGCGACTGCCGAGTGCGCCGATGTAGAAGCATTCGCTCTGCAGCGCCTGGATCAGCACCGAAGGTTCCCATTCGTGTTCGTGGAACAGCGACAGGAACGCGGTCCAGCGATCGAGCCTGCCGCAGCGGAATGAATCGGGGGTCGTCAGAACATGGATCTCGCGCGCATGAGGCCGCGCCATCTCGAGCGTCTCGGCCTCGGGTGACATCGCGATGACGTCGAATTCGGCAATCCTGCCGAGCTCGGCCAGCAGCGGCAACACCGGCCCCTTGCCGACGGCATACAAGCGCGTCACCGGTTCGTAGACGCGGGTCCATCCGTAGCCCGTGGCGCCCTCGGCGGGCACGGCCGCGGCGCGCAGCGCGGCGAAATCGAAACCGAGCCCGATCGGCCGGCGTGCCTCGGCCGCGTCGCGCAAGGCGACGAGATCATCGGCGCCCAGCGTTACGTCGAAGAACACGTCGATGCCCGAACCGCAGGGCAGGCGCAGATCGATATACGGCGAGTCCTTGCCATAGCGCGTCATGCGGTTGCGGCCCGCCGCGATGCAAGCCTGCGCTTCGGCGACGATCGCCGCCTCCGCGCAGCCACCGGTCAGATTGCCGACCGCTTCGCCGCGCGCGTTGATTGCCATCTGGCTGCCCAGCGGGCGCGGCGCCGAGCCGTCGACGTAGACGATCGTCGCGAGCGCGGTGCCGAGGCCGGCGGTGCGCCACGCGGCGAGCGTCGGCAGCACATCGGCCATGTAGCGGGCCGCCGTCATCGTCAGCGCTCTGCGGCCGCGTGACGGCCCGCGCCTGATCGCTCAGGGGAGAGTCCGTTGAGCACCGCGGTCAGCCGCCGAAACGTGGCTCGGGCATGCCGGTGATGCCGAGACCGCGGATCCGGAACAGGCTGCCGGCGCCGAATTGCGGCCGCACCTGCTTCGCGAAATGGTCGTGCACGGCCGGGTGACGCACGCGCGCCATCGAGGTGACGTAGATCTCGTCGAGCTTTGGACCGCCGAAGGTGAGGCTCGTGATGTTCTTCACCGGCATGCCGATGCGCCGCTCGACGCTGCCATCGGGCGCATAGCGGATAAGATCGCCACCGATCACGAGTGCGTTCCACACGCAGCCTTCGGCATCGACCGTCGAGCCGTCGAAGAAACCCGGATCTTCGGCGGTCGACGCGAACACGCGGCGATTCGCCAGCGCGCCGGTCGCGAGATCGTAGTCGTAGGCCCACATCGTCTGGCGGAAGGTATCGGCGAAGTAAAAGGTCTTGTCGTCCGGGCTCCAGCACGGACCGTTCGAGCAGATGATGCCCTCGTCGATCTTGCGCACGCTGAAGTCGGTGTCGAGCTGCCACAGGCCGCAGATCCCGAGCTCTTCCTGGTCGTCCATGCCGCCGGCAAGGAAGCGGCCACGGCGGTCGCACTTGCCGTCGTTCAGGCGTGTGCGTGGCTGTCCGGCGTCGATCAGCGTGATGAGTTCGAGGGCGCCGGTGTCGAAGTCGAAGGTGTAGAAACCATCGTCGAGGGCGAGGATGGCGCCGCCACCCTGGCGCAAGACCAGCGCGCCGACGTCATGCTCGAGCGACCATGAGCGCTTGTCTCCGGTACGCGGATCGAGGCGCCAGATCGACGGCTTGCCGACACGCCGGCCGGTACCATCGACCCAGTAGAGCAGGCCGTCCTCGACGTCCCAGATCGGGCCTTCGCCGAGTTCGTTGGCATCGGCGGCGATGCATTCGATGGTGTAATTCATGGCGATTCTTCCGGTTGACCGCCGAGACGGTGTTGATGACTGCATTATGCCGTGGACGGCCGCGCCGGGCGCCCCGCCGCACGACTCAGGACGCCGGACGACGCTCGGCTTCCCGGGCGCCGATCCGGCGAAAGCTTTCGGCGGCATGCGCGACGAAGCTGTCGACGTAGAGGTCGATGAGGAAATCCTCGTCGAGCGGCGGCGCCACGTCGAACACGTGGCGACGCATGATGCCGTAGATGATGGTCGCATGCAGGCTCAGCACGAGCTGTTCCTCCAGCGGCGAGGGCAGGCCGGCCGCTGCGGGCAGGCCGAGATGCGCCCGGCACTCGGCGACGATCGGGACAATCAACTGTTCGCGCAGGCGGGCGACGTAGCGCTGGCTGATGCTCTCCTTGCGCAGCGCCGAGAACAGCGAGATCCGGATCACCTCGTAGCGATCGATGCTGTGGTTGTAATCCTTGTAGAAGGCCTTGAGCCGTTCGGGGAGCGGGCGGCTGCGATCGGTCAGCAAGCCCTGCCAGCGTGAGTTCCAGCGCTGCAGGAACACCACTTCGTAGACGCGGTCGACGAGCGAGGCCTTGGTCGGAAAATAGCGGAACAACAGCGACTGGCTGATCCCGAGGTGCTGGGCGAGCGCGCGAGTGCCGCCGTCGAATCCGAACTCCGCGAAATAGGCGATGGCACCCTCGAGTATCTGCTGCTGGCGGGCATCGGGTGCGAGTCGCTGGCGTGCCGACCGTGCAGGTGCCGTCATCCGAGCGGCCGTCCGCCGTCGACCGGCAGTATCGCGCCGGTGGTGAAACCGAGTGTCGTGCAGGCGGCATAGACGGCCTCTGCGACGTCCTCGGGCGCGGCGATGCGGCCGAGCGGCGTGCGCGCGATCTGCTCCGCGAGATAGGCGGGATCGGCGCGCGAGGCGTATTCGCCAGTCACCCAGCCGGGCGCGATCGACAGCACGCGCACGGCAGGGGCGAGCGCCCGCGCGAGGGAGCGGGTCAGGTTGTCGAGCGCCGCCTTGCTTGCGCAGTAGGCAATGTTGCTGCCGACGGCCGTCGTGCCCGCGATCGAAGAAATGTTGACGATCACGCCCTGGTGCCGCCGCAGGAGGGTGTGGCAGGCCCGCGTGCAGGCAAATGCGCCGCGCCAGTTGGTGGCAAAGATCTCGTCGATCAGCGCATCGTCCAGCGCGTCGAGATCGGCGTGCGGGACGACGCGCGTGACGCCTGCATTGTTGACCAGCACGTCGAGCCGTCCGTGGCGCACGTCGATGGCGGCGGCCAGCGCGGTGAGCGCCGCCGAATCCGTCACCGACGCGGCATGGGCCCAGTGGCCAGTGCCCGGCAGCGACGCGACGAGCGCGTCGGCGCGCTCGGTGCGGGTGCGGCAGGTCGCGACGATCGTCGCACCCGCCGCGGCGAGACGCTGGCAGATGGCCGTGCCGATGCCACCGGCGCCGCCGGTGACGAGCGCGACCTTGCCCGTCAGCGCACTCATCGCCCGCTCAGGCGAGACGCCGGGTGTCACCGACGTCCCCGATCCAGCCGTGCGATCGCGTGACGACCGTGAGCCGCGGCGCGACGTGGGGCAAGGCGGCGATTCCGTTGACGACGTTCCACAGCGTCGGCATGTCCTGCCATTCGACCTGGCGTCGCGTCAGCGTGCCGCGGCCCCACTCGCGGCTGTCGATGTGGACGTGCGGGTGCACGTCGGCAGCGAGCGGGTCAGGCGAGTGGGTCGGATAGCTCGCATCGGGTCCGGCGGCAGGCGGCGTGCCCGGCACGTACTTCCACTGCAGCCAGCCGCTGGTCGGGAAATCGTCGCGCGCGTCCGCCGGCGCTTGCGGCGAGAGATCCGCGACCGTCACGCGCAGGAACTCGTGGCCCTCCCAGGCGAGGCGCGCGGTGACCGTGCTGGACGTCACGATCGGCGGCGGAATCTCGCAGTAAATCTTCGGATGCCCGAGTTCGTCGCGGCCGGTGATGATCGGATCCGTGAAGTTCTCGAACAGCACCGCCGCGAAGCGTCCGGTTTCGGTGTCACGCGTGCCGCGAAAGGTCGCCGGCCACGACAGCAGCGCGAGGTTGTAGCCGCGCCCGCCGAGCCAGGGGATTTCCGTCAGGTAAGCGAAGTCCAGCGACACCACCGGCTCGCCGGCGAGTTCGAAGCCCGGCGGCAGGTGCGCGGACAGTGCCTCGTGGGTCGACAGGAAGCGGTAGGTGACGACGGTCGAACGCGGAAACCGCGTGTGATCGAGCACCACGCCCGGCGGCACGTTGCGCGGGCCGAACATCGGACCGAAGTGCGTCGGCATGCGGTAGCGGGCCCCTGGAATGAATTCGTAGCTCATGTGTTTGCGCTCCCGGTTCAGGCCTGTTTGAGCCGGCGCACGCGGATGTCCGCCTGCTCCTTGTGGCCGGAGAAGTGTTCGATTTCGCACAGTCGCGAGCAGTACTCGCCGACCTCCACCGACGCCGCATCGGTGAGCACACGCTGATACGTGTGCGTCTTGATGAACTTGCCGACCCACAGGCCGCCGGTGTAGCGCCCCGCGCCGCGCGTCGGCAGCGTGTGATTGGTGCCGATGACCTTGTCGCCGTACGCGACGTTGGTGCGATGGCCGAGGAACAGTGCGCCATAGTTCGTCATGCGCGCGAGGAACCAGTCGGGATCGCGCGTCATCACCTGCACGTGTTCGGAGCACACGCGCTCGGCCTCGGCGAGCATTTCATCGTCGGTGTCGCACAGGATGATTTCGCCATAGTCCTCCCACGCGACACGTGCGACCGGCGCCGTGTCGAGCCTTGCCAGCACCTGTTCGATCGCAGCGGGCAGCGCCTCGGCGAGTGGTCGGGACGTCGTGATGCAGACGGCCGGCGAGGTCGGACCATGCTCGGCCTGGCCGAGGAGATCGACGGCAACGAGCTCCGCATCGACGCTGTCGTCGCAGATGACGAGCGTTTCGGTCGGCCCTGCGAGCAGATCGATACCGACCCGTCCGAACAACTGCCGCTTAGCTTCCGCGACGTAGGCATTGCCGGGCCCGACGAGCATGTCGACCGGCGCGAGCTCTTCGGTGCCGAAGGCCATCATCGCGAGCGCCTGCACGCCGCCGAGTACGTAGATTTCGTCGGCGCCGGCGAGAGCCATTGCGGCGATCGTCGCCGCCTCCGGCTGCCCCTGGAACGGCGGCGTCGCCGCGACGACACGCTTCACGCCGGCGACTTTCGCCGTCAACACGCTCATGTGGGCGGACGCCACCATCGGGTACTTGCCGCCCGGCACGTAGCAGCCGACCGCATTGACCGGGATGTTCCTGTGACCGAGCACGACACCGGGCATCGTCTCGATCTCGACGTCGCGCAGGCTCATCAACTGCACCTGCGCGAAGCGCCTGATCTGGGCCTGTGCATAACGGATGTCGTCGAGCGTGCGCGCCGGCAGCGAATCGATACAGCGCTGGATCGCGTCGGGAGCGAGACGGAAGCTCGGCGGCGACCAGCGATCGAGGCGTTCGGAGTAGTCACGCACCGCGGCCGCGCCGCGTGTCTCGATGTCCTGCAGCATGTGTTCGACGGTGTTCCGCACCTCGCTGTCGTGCTGACTGCGCAGTGCGGCGGGACGGCTCGACTTCAGGCGTTTGATCACGCGGGCTTCCTCACGCGGCGTTTACGCGGCGCCGTCAGTTATTGGTAACAACGAATTTTATAGTGAGCGATCGATTATTGAATTGTCAATCTTCTGAGATTTAGGCGGGATTCGCCGTCTTTAATGCAGCTTCAGCGCTTGTCGCATTATTAATCGTTTGATAACTTGAGTGCCCGCGTGCCGAGCCAGGCACGCGGGCGCGGCCGACCGCCACGGCGCATGCCGCGTCGTTTAGACTGGCACCGTGCCGCCGGCGCGAGGACTGCGGCGCAACATGCGATGAGCAATGAGACGCGGGCCCGGAGCAGCGGCTCGCTCGCGAGGGGGAGACATGTTTCCGGCACAGATCGAAGAATACGTGCGGCCGACGACGGTCGCCGAGGCGCTCGCGGTAAATGCGCGCTACGACGAAGGCGATGCACTGTTCATCGCCGGCGGCCAGAGCCTGATGCAGGCGTTGAAATCGCGCATGGCGCGTCCACGCTGTCTGATCGATCTGCAGGCTATCGACGCGTTGAAGGGCATCGAATACAGCGACGGCGTGCGCATCGGCGCAATGACGCGCTATGTCGACATCGCCGCCGACGAGCGTCTGCGCGGCCGCAACGCGGCGCTGCGCGACGCGGCGGCTCACGTCGGCGATCGCCAGGTGCGCAATCGCGGCACGATCGGCGGCAGTTGCTGCTGGAATTACCTGGCGTCGTGTACGCCTGCGGTGGTGCTCGGGCTCGGCGGCCGAATGCACCTCGTCGCGGCCGACGGCACGCGCCGGGTAGTGCCGGCGACCGAATTCCTCATCGGTCCGCTCGAGACCGCACGACGGGCGGATGAATTGCTGGAAGCCGTCAGCTTCGCCGGCGCCACGGACCGTGGCGGCAGCGCCTATCGCAAATGGGGGCTCGTCAAGGACGCACTGCCCGTCGTCGGTGTCTGCGTGTGCGTCGAGCTCGACGCCGCCGGCCGCTGCAGCGCGGCCAGCATCGCATTGTCCGGGCTCGCCGCCGGCGCGCAGCTCGCACCGGCCGGCGCTGCGCTGCTCGTCGGTTCGAGCGGCGATGCGACGACACTGGCGCGCGCGATGGACGCCGTCGCCGCGGCGGTCGAGGCCCAGTCCGACAAATGGGCGAGCACCGCATACCGCCAACAACTGATCAGAACGCTGGGCGCCGACGTCGCCGCCACCGCGTTCGCACGCGCCACCGCCTGAGCGCGCAGGGGAGCACCGATGCAGACAGTCCGAATCACCGTCAATGGCACGCAGTACGAGGAAGCGGTTCCGCCACGCATGTTGCTGGTCGATTTTCTGCGCGAGCGTCTCGCGCTGACCGGCACACATGTCGGCTGCACCTACGAAGGCGTGTGCGGGGCCTGTACCGTCCATCTCGATGGCGAGGCCGTGAAGAGCTGCATGCTGCTCGCGGTGCAGGCGGACGGGCATGCCGTCACGACCGTCGAAGGCCTGTCGAGCAACGGCGACCTGTCGGTGCTGCAGCAGTCGTTCCGTGAGCATCATGGCCTGCAGTGCGGGTTCTGCACGCCGGGGATCCTGATGAACATGACGGACTTTCTCGCGCGCCATCCGGAGCCGAGCGACGACGACATCCGTCACGGCCTGATCGGCAATCTGTGCCGCTGCACGGGGTACGTCCACATCGTCAAGGCGGTTCGCGAAGCGGCGAAGACGCTCGCGGGCGGCGCAGGCTGAGGAGGGGGCATGGACATCACGGTACAGGACAGCAAGCGGTGGATGGGCGCGCGCCTCGAACGCAAGGAGGACCTGCGCCTCGTCACGGGACAGGGCAAGTATCTCGCCGACATCGTGCTGCCCGGCATGCTGCACGCGGTGTTCGTGCGCAGCGAATATGCGCATGCCCGGATCACGGGCATCGACGTCGCCGCGGCGCGCGCACTGCCGGGCGTCGTCGACGTGATCACCGGTGACGAAATCCGCACCCGTGTGAAATCGATGCGCCAGCCGGTGGTGCTGCCTAACCTGCCGGCGAAGTATCCGGACTATCACGCGCTCGCCGTCGACAAGGTGAAGTTCCACGGCGACCCCGTCGCCGTCGTCATCGCGCGCGACAAGTACGTCGCGGAGGACGCCGCCGAGCTCGTCGTCGTCGATTACGAGGAGCTGCCGGTCGTCGTCGATGCCGAACAGGCGCTCGCGCCTGGCGCGCCGAGAGTCCACGACGAGGAAGCGGACAACGAGATGTTCGCGATGACCTTCACCGGCGGGGCGACTGCCGACGAGCAGATGCGCAACGAAGCCGAGGTGCAGCGCATCTTCGACACTGCGGAGGTCGTCGTCTCGAACCGCTTCCGCGTGCATCGCACCGGGATCACGCCGATGGAACCGCGCGGCGTGCTCTGCGACTGGTCGCTCGCCGATGGGCTCACCGCCTGGATCACGACGCAGCGCCCGCACATCGATCGTCTCGCGCTGATCGACATCCTCGAGATCCCCGGCGAGCGCGTGCGCGTGATCGCGCCGCGCGATCAGGGCGGTGGTTTCGGCGTCAAGGCTCCGTTCTACCGCGAGAACGTCGTCATCGCCTATGCCGCGCGCAAGCTCGGGAAACCCGTGCGCTGGATCGAAACGCGCTACGAGAGTCTGATGAACGTCGGCCAGGAACGCGACCAGATCAACGATGTCGAGATCGCGGCGACGAAGGACGGCCGCCTGCTCGCGCTGCGCAACCGGGGCATCGCAAACAACGGCACCGGCCAGACCGGCGTCTACTGGGGCTTCGTGATGCCGTTTCTCGGTCAGGTCGAGATGCCGAACGTCTACACGTGGGAGAAGGGCGACATCAAGCTGCGCGTGGCGACGACGAACAAGGCCTGCCTGACGCCGTCGCGCGCTTTCGGCCACTTTCCGACGCGCTTTGCGATCGAACGCTCGATCGACATCGTCGCGCGTCGCTGCGGGCTCGAGCCCGCCGATCTCCGCCGGCGCAACATGGTGCCGAAACTCCCGTATACGACGATCACCGGCGAGTATTTCGACAGCGGCGACTTCCTGAAGGTCTGGGACAGCCTGCTGCGCCAGATCGATCTGCCGGCCTTCCGTCGCGAGCAGGTCGCCGCGCGTGCGCACGGGCGTTATCTCGGCATCGGTTTCGCGTGCGGCGCGGAGCTCTCCGGCGTCGCGTCGGAACTGCTGGTGCCGATGGAAAACCAGCCCGGCTACGGGGCAGCGACGGTGCGCGTCGATCCGCGCGGCAAAGTGCTCATCTTCGGCGGCGATGCGCCGGGCGGGCAGGGTCACGAGACGACAGTGGCGCAGGTCGTCGCATCGATTTTCGGCATCGATCCGTCGGACACGCTGGTGACCACCGGTGACACCGGCGCGACCCCGTTCGGCGCCGGCACCATCGGTGCGCGCGCAGGCTCCTATTTCGTCAGCGCCGTACACAAGGCCTGCGCGGAGCTGAAGGAGAAGATCACGCACGTCCTCGCCCACGATCTCGGCGTGCGGGCGACGACGGAGGAATTCGCGTTCACGAACGGCGACGTGATCTACCTGCGCGATCCGAGCCGGCGCAAGACGTTCCGCGAGATCGTCGAGCGCATCATCATGTTCCCGGTGAACCTGCCGGAAGGCGAGGTCGGCGGCCTCGAGGCGACCGCCTTTTTCGAAGCTGCGAAGCCGATGATCTGTTTCAACGCGGATTTCTGCATCGTCGAAGTGCGACCGGAAACCGGCGAATTCACGATCAAGCGCTGGGCGACGTCCGAGGACGTCGGCAACGTGATCAACCAGAACATCGTCGACGGTCAGATGCACGGCGCCATCGTGCAGGGGCTGTCGAACGCGATCTTCGAGGAATTCATCTACACCGACGAAGGTCAGCAGCTCACGGCCGACTTCGAGCATTACAAGCTGGCGACTGCCGCCGACGTGCCGGACATCGAACTGTCGTATGCATCGACGCCGTGTCCACATACGCCGCTCGGCACGCGTGGCATCGGCGAAGGTCGGCCGAGTTCGGTGCCGGGCGCCCTGTGCAATGCGATCTGCGATGCGCTGAGCCCGTTCGGCATCGAAGTCACCGAACTCCCACTGCGTCCATCGACGCTGTGGGCGCAAATCCGCGACGCCCAGGCGCGGCAGCACTGAGCGAGGATCCGGCTTGGAACTCAAAGACGAAATCCGCATCCAGGCGCCGCGCGCGCAGGTCTACGCGGCGCTGAACGACCCCGAGATCCTGCGCCAGTCGATTCCGGGCTGCGAAAGCCTGCAGAAAAATTCGGATACCGAATTCGAGGCGACCGTCACGTCGAAGGTCGGGCCGCTGACGGCGAAGCTGAGAGGGGCCGTCACGCTCGCCGATCTCGATCCGCCTGCCGGTTATACCCTCGCCGGCGAAGGCAAGGGCGGCCCGGCCGGCTTCGCCAAGGTGAAGGCGCGCGTCGCGCTCGACGACGAGGGCGCGACGACGCTGTTGCGCTACGAGGTCAAGGCCGAAGTAGGCGGCAAGCTCGGCCAACTCGGCGGCGCGATCATCGATCGCACTGCGCGCAAGCTCGCCGGCGAATTCTTTCAGCAGTTCGAAACCCTCGTCAGCGTGCCGGGAGCGGCTGAGGAAGCCACCGTCGCGGCGCCGACCCACGCGCCCCGGGCGGCGTCGACTGCGGCGGTCTGGTATTTCATCGCCGCCGTCGCCCTGGCGCTCGCGGCCTGGATCCTGCTGAGCTGACGCGCCGCTTGAAGCTCGATCTGCACACGCACAGCGCGGCGTCCGACGGCGTTCTGCCCCCCGGCGCGCTGCTCGCCCGGGCGCTCGAGGCCGGCGTCGAACTGCTGAGCATCACCGATCACGACACGCTCGCGGCGTACGACGCCATCGGCGGCGCCGGGGCGCACGGTGATCTGCGGCTGGTGCCCGGCATCGAGCTGACGGCCCAATGGCGCGGACAGGTCGTGCACGTGCTCGGTTACGGATTCGACGCCACGCGGGGTGCATTGCGCGCCGGGATCGCCGACCAGCATGCACGGCGTGCCGCGCGGGCGCAGGCGATCGGTGACCGGCTCGCCCGCAAAGGGATCGCCGGCGCTTACGAAGGTGCGCTGGCGCTGGCCGGTGACGGCTGCATCGGGCGACCTCATTTCGCGCGCCATCTCGTCGCCGTCGGTGCGGTGCGCAGCGTCGACGAGGCCTTCACGTCCTATCTCAGCGATCGTGCGACCGCCGCTGCCGCCACGCGCTGGGCGGATCTCGACGAAGCCATCGCGTGGATCGTCGCCGACGGCGGACAGGCCGTGCTCGCCCACCCCGCGAAATACGGCTGCACGCACACCCGGTTGCGCGAACTGTTGGCGGATTTCGTCGCGGCCGGTGGTACCGGACTCGAAGTGCTGTGCGGTCGTCAGCCGCCGGACGCATTCGCGATGCTGACGGCATTGTGTCGACGCTTCGGCCTCGAAGCCTCTGCCGGCAGCGACTTTCATGCCCCGGAATCGTGGCGCGCTGCCCCCGGACTCGTCCCGGACCTGCCCGACGACATCCCTGCACTGTGGGCCCGCTGGGTCGCTGGATACGGTTGAGCTCTCGACGAACTGCATTCCGACATGCTTTAAGAACATACCTTAATATCTTGATTTTATGAGCTGAACATTCCAGACTTCAGGCACTACTTGAAATCCGGCAGTCCCTCTGCCGGCTGCCGGGGGGCACGCCGCATGAAATGTCCGATTCACCAGCCGCTTCGTTTTGCGGTGATGGTCATCCTCAGCGCACCGCTGTCTGGCATCGGCCAGCCGGCGCTTGCGAGCGGGTTCGATGATTACGACCCGGGTTTCGACAGTCCGATCGCCGGGGTGCTGCAGGGTGCGTCCCGCTCCGGACCCGAGCGCACGATGGGCGCCCTGATCGAGGATATCTGTCCCGGCGGTCTCGAGCGCGGCCGTATCCTCGACACGGTCGGTGGTCGCGATCTGGCCGATCGCTGTACCGACATGGTCGAAGCCATTGTCGCCACCGGCGACGTCAACGCAGGACTCGACGCAATGGCGACGGTCGCCGGCGACGAGGTCGCGACGATCGCGACGTCGGAGATCGATGCGTCGTCGGGACAACTCGACGCGATCGGTGATCGCCTGCAGTCCCTGCGCAGCGGTGGCCCGCGGGTGGCCTTCGCATTGCCGGGCAGCGACGGCGCGCTCGCCGCCCGCGGCGGTGCCGGTCTGCTGACCGGCGGCGGTGCGAGTGCGGACGGTATCCAGCGCCTCGGTCTGTTCGTCAATGGCAGCTACGACTACAACGATCGCGATCAGTCCTTCAACGAAGCCGGCTTCGAGGCCGACGGTTACGGCGTGACGGCCGGCCTCGACTACCAGATGAGCGATGTGCTGCTCGTCGGCGCCGCCTTCAGCTACAAGAACACCGAAGCCGACATCGCGCGGCAGGCCGGGACGCTCGACACTGACAGCGTCGGCGGCTTCGGCTACGCGACCTACACGATCGGCGGCGGCTGGTACCTCGATGCGATGGGCGGTTACACGCAGAATGACCACGAACAGACGCGCAATGTCCGTTACGCGGTACTCGGGCAGACGCGCGGCAATGTCAGCACCAGTCAGATCGCGCTGTCCGAACTCGACAGCGACGAAATCAGTGGCAGTGCGAAGCTCGGCTTCGACGCCGTGCACGGCGCATGGACCGTCAGCCCGTACGTGCGCGCGGACGCCGCGAAGGTCGACATCGACGGCTATTCCGAACGCATGTCGCGGCCGACGGCGCTCGGTAACGGTCTCGCGCTGCAGGTGGACGATCAGTCGTTCACCTCGGTGATGGCCGCAATCGGCACGCAGTTCGGCTGGCTCGCCACTTACGGCTGGGGCACGTGGTATCCGCAGGTGATGGCCGAATACGTGCACGAGTTCGACAACGAGGGCGATCCGATCACGGGCCGTTTCATCAACGCGCCGGGCGTGACGTTCCAGGCCGGGATCGACGAGCCCGACCGCAACTTCGCGAACGTCGGTGTCGCGTCCAGCTTCATCCTGAACAGCGGCACCGCCGCGTTCGTGTCGTTCCAGACCCTGCTTGGCTATCGCGATCTGACGACACACGCCGTCGAGATCGGCGTACGCGTGCCGTTCTGATCTGCTGGCCGCCTGGAACGGGCAGCGGAAACCGGGCTCTGCCGCCGCAGTACATTGCAAGGTCGTTTCTGCCACCGATCAACACCGAGGACACAGAGGAAGAAATGGATTGAATGGGCAGTCTGGTCATGCCGGTGCCAATGGAGGCGTCGACGGGCCGGCGGCTCTTCACCAATCTCTCTCTTCCTCGGTGTTCTTGGTGGCCAAAAAACGAGTTACGTGGGACTTGCGCCAACTAACAGCATCCGCGCGCGTTTGTTCCTCCGTGCCCTCCGTGGCCAGTTTCAGCAGCGTCTCAGCGTGGCACAGCGTCCGGACCCTGCGTCGCGAGTAGCAGCGGCCAGACCGTGATCCAGCCGCGCGCATGGGCGACTTCGTCGATGACGACGAGGCGCGCATCGATCTGCGCGCGCAGCGCGGACGTGATGAGAGCCGGCGGCACGTTGCGATCGCGTCCGCCCGCATAGTGGATCTGGGTGACCCGCGGCGGCAGCGAGGGACGCCGCGCCGGGTCCAGCGAGGAGACGAGCGGCGAATAGCCGTGCGCCGCGGTCCAGGCCTCGAGATCCAGATTCGCCGCGACCGTCACCACGCGGTCGACGGCTGCGACGCGCTCGGCGAGCAGCATCGCGAGCACGCCGCCGCCGCTGTAACCGACGAGGCTGACGTGCGCGATCCGATGCGTGACGCGCAGTCGCTCCAGTGCGGCGGCGAGACTCGCGACGACCGTCTCGCCATAGCGCGCCTCGGTCCACAGCGCGGGCGCACAGCCCGGCGCTTTCGCGAGACCCTCGTAGCAGGGACGCGCGAGGTAGATCGACGGCATCGGATCGAGAGCCATCAACTCGCGCGCGAGATGGCGACGTGGCGTCGGATCGCCGGCCGGCAGGTGGCGCGTCGCGAACGGGCGGCCATCGCCCTCGAGATAGACGTGCACGCGCGCCGCGTCGTCGAGGCGGCCCTGTACTGCGATCCGGTGCATGAAGCCCGCGCCTTCGATCAGCGACCCGGACACGGGCGGCGGCACGCTGGCGCAGCCGGCCAGGATGATCAGCGCGCCGAGCAGCGCCCGTGCGCGGCGCGGTGCTATGCTCGCCATGGGAATCCGGAGCCACAGTCAGTCATGATTCGCCTCACCCTGTTGTTGGGCGTGCTGTGTTGCGCGTTGGCGCTGCCGGCCGTTGCGGATGTGGCGGCTGCGCGCGTCGCCGAACTCGAAGGCCGGGCGATCGCGCTCGGACCCGACGGACACAGCCGCACACTCACGCTCGACGCCGCGATCCACGCCGGCGACACGGTCGCCACGCTCGGTCGCGCCCGTGTGTTGCTGCTGTTCACCGACGGCTCGAAATACGAACTGGGTGCCGACACGCGGCTGCGTATCGATCGCTACCGTTACGGTGGGCAGGCGGACGACGCCGAAGCGGCGACCGAGATCGTCAAGGGCCTGTTCCGCTACGTGTCCGGACTCATCGCGAAGCACCGTCCGCGCGCGACGGTGATTCGCACGGCGGTCGCGACGATCGGTATCCGCGGCACGCACGTGATCGGGGAAGTCACCGAAACCTCGGCCACGATCGGCCTGCTGGCCCCGGAGACCGGCGATGCGCCAAGCGCCATCGAGGTGTCGAACCCCCACGGGCGCGTGACGATCGATCGCCCCGGCTACGTCACCGAGATCCCCGATGCGAACAGTCCGCCATCGCCGCCGCGGCCGCGCGATCTGCGTTCGATGACGCGCAACCTGCGCATGATGCAGACACTGCGCCGCGTGATCACGCCGAGGATGCCCGCACTGCCATGAATGTCCGCCTGCGCCGCCGCGGGTGCGACGGACGGCAGGAATTCGTTTTCCACTCATCTCACAGAGGTTTTTGCATGAAGCTCGACGGCGTCACCGTCATCGATTTGTCGATGTTCCTGCCCGGCCCCCACTTCACGGTGATGATGGCCGACCACGGTGCGGACGTCATCCGCATCGAACCGCATGCCGGTGAGCCGACCCGCGAGCTCGGCTTGCGCCTCGGCGAGCACAGCGTGTGGTTCCGCAACACCCATCGCGGCAAGCGCAGCCTGCGGCTCAATCTCAAGGATCCGCGTGGCAAGGCGCTGCTGCTGAAACTTTTGGAGAAGGCCGACGTGCTGGTCGAAGGCTTCCGGCCCGGCGTGATGAAACGGCTGGGCCTCGATTACGACAGCGTGCGCGTCCACGCGCCGCAGCTCGTGTACTGCTCGATCTCGGCCTTCGGTCAGACGGGCCGGTACTGCGATCACCCGGCCCACGACATGGCGGTGCAGGCGCTCGCCGGCACGCTGGACTTCAATCGCGGCCGCGACGGTGCACCGACGAATCCCGGCCTGCCGGCTGCCGACATCACGAGTTCGATGTTCGCGCTGACCGGCGTGCTGATGGCGCTGCTGAAACAGCGACAGACAGGGCAGGGGGACTTCGTCGACATCGCGATGCACGACAGCCTGCTGGCGTGGACGCCGAACTACACTGGGCCGGTGTTCGCCGAGCACCGGGCGCACGACGTCAAGAACGAACGCAACTGGGGTGGCGCGGCGTTCTACAGCCTCTATCTCACCAGCGATGCGCGGTGGCTCGTCCTCGGCGGCATGGAACATCACTTCTGCGCCAATTTCCTGCACAAGGCCGGTCGTCCGGATCTGATCCCGCTGTGCGATCTGCCGCCGGGCCCGGGTCAGCAGCCGGTCAAGGATTTCTTGACGGCATTTTTCGCCGCCCGTACGCAGGCCGACGCCCTGGCCTGGCTCGAGGACATCGACGTCTGTTATGCACCGCTGCGTACGCTGGTCGAAGCCTACGACGATCCGCATGCCGCCGAGCGCGGCATGCTGTTGCACGACGAACAGGGGCTGCCGCACATCGGCACCGCGATCAAGTTCACGCAGGAGCCGGCACGGATCGGCTTCGCGGTGCCGCACCTCGGCGAGCATTCGCGTGCCATTGCCGCGGCGCTCGGCTATGCCGAGGAGGACATCGACGCGCTCGCGCGCGAGGGCGTGATCTGACGGCGTTGTGTCAGAAGCGCAGCGTGAAGTTCAACGACAGCATGTGGTAGAGCCGGTCGGCGCGATCTTCGCGGTGCTGATACAGGTTGAGGTAACCGGCCTCGCCGCGCAGCCTGGTCGAGAAGTCGTAGCCCAGACCGGCGAAGACCCGGTTCTGATCGAAGCCCGTGCGCGCACCCCAGTCGGTATCGTTGAGATGGAAGAACATCTCGTTCGAGGCGACGACGCTCGTCCGCGGCACGTACGCGAGCGGGTGCGTCAATCGCAGCATCTGGCGCAGCCGCCAGCCGGTGTCGTCGCCGGTCTCGACATCGCGCTGCTCGAGTCGCGTGCGGGAGACGAATGCGCCGAGGGACGTCGGCTGCGTCCAGGTGAACTGCTGCCACACGCGGTGTTCGTCGGTGCGCTGCGTGGCGAACGGCGCGTCGCTCTGCACGTACGCATAACCCACCCACAGGCTCGCCCGCTCGTTCAGCGCGTAGCCGATGCCCGGTCGGAGGATGCCCTGCGAATAACGGTCGCTGTCGTCACCGAAGCGCAGGTGGAGGTCGACGTTGTAGCGCCACGCCTCGTGCAGCGTGCCGGCCACGGCGACGCTGGTCCAGGTCTGGAAGTCGCCGAGCGGTTCGGCGGAAACGGTCGGCGTGGCCGCCAGCGCGGCGTAGATCGCAACGCAATGAATTGAACGACGCATGCCGGCCTCCGCTATGAATGGACGACAAGTGTCGCCCGCCATGCGGTGGCTGGCGAGCGCCGATCGCCGCTTTTCTGATCCGGGGCAGGCATGACGCAGGCGGCCGCCGGACGCAGCACCACGGGGGCCCTTCCGAGCAGCGTCGCGCGACGTTTACGCTGACAGACGACGCTGGCGCGCAGGGTCCCGCGCACCGGCACGCCGGCGATGCGCCGGGCGCACGGCGGCCGGCCGGCATGGTTCTGTGCGCAAGCGCATTCGCGTATGCTGGCGGGCGTCCGGCCTCCCCGAAACAACCTCCGTCGATTCCATGCCCATGCCGTTGAAGCATCTGCCGCGAGAGTTCGCGGCCTCACTCGTCGCGTGCGCCATCCGCTGGCCGTGGTTCGTGATCGTCGTGATGCTCGCGGCGACAGGCTGGGGCGTGCACTACACGGCCACGCATATCGGCATCGATACCGACACCGGCGACATGATCGACCCGAAGCTGCCGCATCGCCAGGCGAGCAGGGCGCTCGATGCCGCGTTCCCGTCGCTGCCCGGCGATGTCGTCGTCTACGCCGAAGCCACGCATCCCGGCGACGCCGAGGATGCCGCCGACGCGCTGGTGGCGGCGCTGCGCGAACGGCCGGACATCGCGCGCGAACTGTCGCAGCCCGGTGGCGGCGAGTTCTTCGCGCGTCAGGGCCTGCTGTATCTGTCGGTCGACGAACTGTGGGCACTCGACGAGCGGCTCGCCGACGCGGCACCACTGCTCGGCACGCTGGCCGAGGACGCGAGTCTGCGCGGACTGTTCGAGACGCTGTCGGTCGGTCTCGACGAAGCGCAGGACGCGGACGCGCAGGCGAGTCTCGCGCGACTCTTCGATCGCGTGTCGGCGGCGCTCGAACGCTATGTCGCCGGGGACACCACCCCGAATCACTGGCGCGACGAACTGTTCGATCGGCCGGACGACGGCGCACCGGCGCGGTCCTTCGTGCTGATCGATCCCGCGCTCGCCGCCACCAGCTTCCAGCCGGAGCAGCCTGCGATCGACGCGCTGCATGCCCTGGTCGCGAGCTTGCAGGCAGCGCATCCGCAGGCGCGTTTCCGCGTCACCGGTTCGGCCCCGATGGACGGCGAGGAACTGGTCACGGTCGCCGAGGATGCGAACCTGACGACCGCGCTTTCCTTCGGCTTCGTCGCGCTCGTGCTCGTGTGGGGCCTGCGTCGTGGCGGGCTCGTGATCGCGGTGCTGATCACGCTCGCCTGCGGACTCGTGCTGACGGCGGCGTTCGCCGCCGGCTTCGTCGGCAATCTGAACCTGATTTCGGTCTGTTTCGCCGTGCTCTTCATCGGCATGGGCGTCGATTTCGGCATCCAGTTCGTGTTGCGCTACCAGGAAGAAAGCGCGCACGTCGCCACGCGCGCCGATGCTCTGCTCGCCGCCGCACGCGGCGTCGGTGGCGCACTGATCCTCGCCGCCGCCGGCGCGGCGATCAGTTTCTTCGCGTTCGTCCCGACCAGTTACAAGGGTCTCGCGCAGCTCGGCATCATCTCGAGCTGCAGCATGGCCAT
>JADZCB010000122.1 GCA_020851775.1 Gammaproteobacteria bacterium | reverse complement strand
CGCGCTGCTGCTCGTTGCGGCGAGCCTGAATGCACAGGCCGCCACCGATACGCCGGACGCGGCGCTGCTCGACGAATTGAAGCGGCGCGCGCTGCTGCCACCGGCATGCGCACCCGACTGCATCGCACTGTCGCGGCTCGGGGTCGCCGTCGTCGACGACCGCCTGCAACTGCGCCTGATCCTGCATGTGCAAAGTCCGTTCGGCGTGCCGCTGCCGGCACAGGCCGAGCAGGGCTGGCCGCAGACGGTCATCGTCGACGGTGCGGCGGCCGTTGGCCTGCGACGGGACGAAGCCGGACGCCTGCTCATCGCGCTCGACGCGGGTGTTCACGACGTCGTGCTCGACGGCGGCGTGCCGCGGCGTGCGAACTTCCAGATTGCGCTGCCGGTGCCGGCGCAGACGACGTCGATCGCTGCCGCGGGCTGGGCCGTCGACGGGCCCGATCGCGCGACGACGCGGGCGTCGCAATTGATCTTCACGCGCGCCGCGACGCCCGGCACGCGCATCGACACGGCCGAGCGCACGACGGCGCTGCCGCCGTTTTTCGCGCTCGAACGTCGGCTCGAACTCGGTCTCGACTGGCGCGTGCACTACAGACTCGTGCGCGTCACGCCGCCCGGCGTCGGCGCGACGCTCGCGATCCCGCTGCTCGATGGCGAAGCGGTGACGACGCCCGGCATCGACGTCGTCGACGCGCACGCGACGCTGGTGCTCGCCGCCGACGAGCACGAACGCACGTGGAGCACGCTGCTGAACAGAACCGAACGCGTCACGCTGCGCGCCGCGCAGACTGCGCAATGGACGGAGACCTGGCGCGCCGACATCGCACCGATCTGGCATGTCGATCTCGCCGGCATCCCGCTCGCCCATCAGCGCGCCGAAGACGGGGTCTGGCTGCCGACCTGGCGGCCGTGGCCGGGTGAAGCAGCGACGCTCGTGGTGACCCGGCCGGGCGGCGTAGCTGGCCGGACGCTGACGATCGATCGCAGCGATCTCGAACTCGCGCCGGGCCGGCGCGCGAGCGATGCGACCTTGTCCTTCACGCTCCGCAGCAGCCAGGGCGCGCAGCACGTCGTCGAGCTGCCGGCGGACGCGCAGGTGCAGGCAGTGACGCTCGACGACGTCGCGCAGCCGATTCGTCAGGACGGCCGGCGGGTCAGCCTGCCGGTGCGACCGGGCGAGCAGCGGGTGGTTCTGCGCTGGCGCAGCCCGACGGCGATCACCGCCTGGTTCACGACCCCGTCGTTGTCATTGGGCACGGACAGCGTCAACGCGAGACTCGCGCTGAGGCTCCCCGCGGATCGCTGGGTGCTGTTCGCGGGCGGGCCGGGGCTCGGACCGGCGGTGCTGTTCTGGGGCACGCTCGCCGTCGTCGCCATCGCGGGCGTCGTGCTCGGACGTTCGAAGCTCGCCCCGCTACCGACCTGGCAGTGGCTGCTGCTCGGTGTCGGTCTCACGCAGTGTTCGATCGGTGGCGGTGTGCTCGTCGTCGGGTGGCTGCTGGCGATGGGGCTGCGTGCGCGGCTACCGTCCACGCTGCCGGCCTGGCGCTATAACCTGATCCAGGTAGCGCTGGTGCTGCTGTCGATCGCGGCGCTGGCGACGCTGTTCGAGGCTATCGCGCGCGGCCTGCTCGGCCAGCCGTCGATGCAGATCGCCGGCAATGGATCATCGGCCGGCGAGCTGCGCTGGTTCGTCGATCGGGCCGGTATAAGCCATCCGCAAGTCTGGGTGCTGTCGGTGCCGATGTGGGTCTATCGCGGCCTCATGCTCGCGTGGGCGCTGTGGCTCGCCTTCGCACTGCTCGAATGGCTGCGCTGGGGCTGGCGCCATTTCGCGCGCGACGGCGTGTGGCGACGCGTGAGCTTCGCGCGCGCCTCGCGCAGCCCGGACGGCGCGTAGCGATCGTCGGGCTGCCGAAGTCCGTAAGGAGTCTCTGCGCGGCAATTCGGTCGCACTGGCCGACCTTTCTTTGCCACCGAGAGCACCGAGAACACCGAGGGCGAGAGAGTTGAGCGTGCCATCCCGGCCCGCGTCGACAATCGCGACGGCTTGCGTTTGCGACATGCCGTAACGTGCTTCCGTTACATTCTCATCTTTCTCGGTGTTCGGTGGCAAAAGCACGCAGGCACGCGCCACGCACGACTGATGATCGAGTGCGAGACGGCTAGGCCACGCGCGCGCCGCGATCGTGACCGGCGACGGTTGCGCGACGGAACCTCGCGCGCAGCGTCCTGTCCGAGCGATGGCTTTCCGCTATGATGCGGCGGCCTTCGCGACCTCCTCATTCCCGAACCGGGCGAGCTTTCTTCATGACCGATACGCAGCGCGCGTCCCCGAACCTCCGCGGCACGGCGGGGCGTCTCTGGGCCCTCGTCAAACCTTACTGGCAATCAGACGAAAAGGGCATCGCATGGCTGCTGCTGCTCGTCGTGATCGCGATGAACCTCGGCCTCGTCTACCTGCTCGTGTTGCTGAACAAGTGGAACAACGAGTTCTACAACGCGCTGCAGAACAAGGACTACGCCGAGTTCAAGACTCAGCTCGTGCAGTTCGGCTGGCTCGCCTTCACCTACATCGCCGTCGCGGTCTACCAGATCTATTTGCGCCAGATGCTGCAGATCCGCTGGCGGCGCTGGCTCACCGACGCATTCATGGCCGAGTGGCTGGCGCATCGCACCTATTACCGCCTCGAGCTGACGAGCCAGGGCACCGACAACCCCGATCAGCGCATCCAGGAGGACGTCAACTCGTTCACTGCCGTGACGCTCGGCCTCGCGTTCGACCTGATGAGATCGGTCGTCACGCTCGGCTCGTTCGTGACGATACTCTGGGGCTTGTCCGGCGCGTTCGCGGTGACGGTGGGCGGCGAAGCGTATTCGATTCCGGGCTACATGGTGTGGTTCGCGCTGCTCTATGCGATCGCCGGGACCTGGCTCGCCCACAAACTCGGTCGGCCGCTGATCGGACTGAACTACAACCAGCAACGCTACGAGGCCGATTTCCGTTACGGTCTCGTGCGACTGCGCGAGAACGCCGAGGGCGTGGCCTTCTATCATGGCGAGGATGACGAGCGCCGTGCGCTCAACGCGCGTCTCGCGCATGTCGTCACCAACTTCCGTGGCCTCATGAACTACGGCAAGCGACTCAACTGGTTCACCAATGTCTACGATCAGCTCGCGGTGATCTTTCCGTTCATCGTCGCCGCCCCACGCTACTTCGGCGGCAGTCTGCAACTCGGCGGTCTGATGCAGACGGCGTCGGCATTCGGGCGCGTGCAGGATGCGCTGAGCTGGTTCGTCGGCGCCTATTCGACCCTGGCCGAATGGAAGGCGACCGTCGATCGCCTCACGAGCTTCCACGACGCGATACGCCGCACCGAACGTACCGCCCAGCCGATCGACGTCGTGCGTGCCACGGGCGGCGGGCTCGTGACGCAGGATCTCGTCGTCAAGCTCCCGGACGGCACGACGCTGATCGACGAACTCGACGCCGAACTGCCCGCCGGCACCCATGTCCTCGTCACCGGTCCGTCCGGGATCGGCAAATCGACGTTGTTTCGCGCACTCGCCGGGATCTGGCCCTTTGGCAGCGGACGCGTAGCGCTGCCGGCCGGCGCGCGGGCCCTGTTCCTGCCGCAACGGCCGTATCTGCCGCTCGGCAGTCTGCGCGAAGTCGTCTGCTATCCGGCGGGGCGGGCGGCCTTCGACGATGCGGCGGTGGACGCGGTACTCGTCGACTGCGGGCTCGGTCACCTCCGCAGCGAACTCGACGTCGCCCATCGCTGGAGCCAGCGGCTGTCGCCGGGCGAACAGCAGCGGCTCGCGTTCGCGCGCGTGCTGTTGAACCGGCCGGACTGGGTCTTTCTCGACGAAGCGACTTCCGCGCTCGACGAGGACATGGAACAGCGTCTCTATGCGCTGCTGCGGGAACGTCTGCCGGCGACGACGCTCGTCAGCATCGCCCATCGACCTGCCGTCGCGGCCTTCCACGCGCGGCGGTTGCGTCTCGTGCCAGGAGTGCGTGGTGCCCGGATCAACCTCGAACCGGTGGTGGTCGCAGAAGCCCGCACGGCACCGGCGTGAGGCTGGTGCGCGACCGGCGGGCAACGTCCGGCACGTCCGCCGCGGCTGCCTGCCTGGCGCATCGTGCACGGGAATAATTCCTGGCAAACAATAAGACAATTCACCGGTTCAAGCTCTAAAATCGCTTGCACCCTACAGGAGTCCGCGTGTTGAACGATCCCCGTGCTGCAGCCGTGCCGCGCATTCTCGATGGCGTCAGGGTGCTCGATTTCACGGCCGTGGTGGCCGGACCGTATTGCACGCGGTTGATGGCCGATCTGGG
>JADZCB010000121.1 GCA_020851775.1 Gammaproteobacteria bacterium | reverse complement strand
GTGAACGGCAGCCGCGGAAATGCGGCGGCGAGCGCCTCGGAAGTCGCGCCGGTGTCGAGCACCAGGATGGCGTCGTCGGTCATGCGCGCGGGCAATCCGGCGAGCAGGCGGCGCACGACGTCAAGGCCGTCCGTGCCGGCGACGAGTGCACCGGCCGGTTCGCGCAGATATTCCATCGGGAGTTCGTCATATTCCGCCTGCGGTACGTACGGCGGGTTCGCGAGGACCAGATCCCACGGCTCGCCGGTGGCGGGAAACACATCGGCGAGATGGAAACGCACCCGCGGGGCGACGCCGAGTCGTACCGCATTGGCGCGGGCGACGGTGAGCGCATCGGCCGAGACATCGGTCGCATCGACAGTGCATTCCGGCAGCGCCAACGCGGTTGCAATCGCGATGCATCCGCTGCCGGTACCGATGTCGAGCACGCGCCGGACGCGGGCCGGATCGATCCAGGGCTCGAAACGCTCACCGATCAGCTCCCCGATCGGTGAGCGCGGCACCAGCACGTGTTCGTCGACGAGGAATTCATGCCCGGCGAACCACATGCGACCGGCGAGGTAGGCTGCCGGCCGGCGCGTCTCGATACGTTCGGCGACCAGGGCTTCGACCCGCGCGATCGCCGCCGCATCGACCGGCGTGTCGAGTGTCGCGTCGTCGACGTCGAACGACAGCGCCAACGCATGGAAAACGAGGAACACTGCCTCGTCGCGTGCGTTGTCCGTGCCATGCCCGAAGTGCAGACGGGCCCGCTTGAAGCGTCGCTCTGCCTCGAGCACGAGACGGCGCGGGGTTGCGACAGACGACGCCACGCCGGCTCAGGCGGCGGCGGTCAGCAGACGATTGACGCGGCCGACGAAGCCGGCCGGATCCTCGAGTCGTCCGCCTTCCGCGAGCACGGCCTGCTCGAACAGCACGAGCGCGAGTTCGGCGAAGCGCTCGTCGTCCTGTTCGATCTCCAGACGCTGCAGCAGCGGATGCGTCAGGTTGACCTCGAGCACCCGCTGATCGGGCGGCACCTCCTGCCCGGCCGCGCGCAGAATGCGCTGCAGATTCGCGCTCATCGCATGTTCCTCGCCGACCAGACAGGCCGGCGAGTCGGTCAGCCGGGTCGACTTGCGCACCGATGCCGCCTTGCCGGCGAGGGCCTTGGTCAGGCGTTCGACGAGCGCAGGTGTTTCATCCGACTCCTGCTCCTCGTGCGCTTCGTCACCCGGAAGCTCGAGCTTGCCGGCGGTCACCGACTTCAAAGGCTTGCCATCGAACTCGGTGAGATGCGTAACGAGCCATTCGTCGACCGGATCGGACAGCAGCAGCACTTCGATTCCGCGTGCACGGAAAACTTCGAGATGCGGGCTCGCCTTCGCCGTCGCGTGGCTGTCCGCCGTCAGGTAGTAGATCGCCTTTTGGCCTTCCTTCATGCGTCCGACATAGGCCTCGAGCGACACTGTCGGCGTCGCCGCGTCGTCATGCGTAGTCGCGAAACGCAGCAGTTTCGCGACGCGCTCGCGGTTGGCGGCATCTTCGATGACGCCCTCCTTCAGCACGCGTCCGAACGGCGCCCAGAATTTCGCATAGTCCTCACCACCGGCGAGGCTTTCGATCAGGCCGAGGATCTTCTTCACCGAGGCCCCGCGGATGGTGTCGATCGCCTTGTTTCGCTGCAGCAGCTCGCGCGACACGTTCAGCGGCAGATCGCGCGTGTCGACGATACCGCGCACGAAGCGCAGGTAGCGCGGCAACAGTTGTTCGCTGTCCTCCATGATGAAGACACGTTGCACGTAGAGCTGGATGCCGCGCTTGGACTCGCGCTCGAACAGATCGAACGGCGGCCGCGACGGAATGAAGAAAAGCGTCGTGTATTCGAGCTTGCCCTCGACTTTCGTATGCACCCAGCAGAGCGGATCGTCGAAATCGTGAGCAATGTGCTGGTAGAATCCCTTGTAATCGTCGTCGCCGATGTCCTGCTTCGCCCGCAGCCACAGCGCGGTCGCCGCATTGACGGTTTCACGGCCCTCCGCGTCCTCGCCTTCCTTCGGCAGCCGGATCGGCGTCGAGATGTGATCGGAGTATTTCTTGATTAGCGCGCGCAGACGCCAGCCGTCGGCGAACTCCTTCGCATCGTCCTTGAGCTGCAGCACGATCTCGGTGCCGCGCGTAGGGCGCTGCCAGTTCTCGACAGTGAACTCGCCGCGGCCGCTGGATTCCCAGCGCACGCCATCCTCCGGCGGCGTCCCGGCCTTGCGCGAATACACCGTGACTTTGTCGGCGACGATGAACGCCGCATAGAAACCCACGCCGAACTGCCCGATGAGCTGGGAATCCTGTTTCGCATCACCGGACAGCGCGCCGAAAAATTCCTTGGTTCCCGATTTGGCGATCGTGCCGAGATGTGCGACCGCTTCTTCACGCGTCATCCCGATACCGTTGTCGCGAATGGTCACGGTGCCGGCGTCGCGATCGAAATCGACGTCGATGAACATCCCGGTATCGCCGTCGTAGAGCGCCTCGTTCGACAGCGCCGCAAAGCGCAGCTTTTCGATGGCATCCGAAGCGTTCGAGATCAGCTCGCGGAGAAAAATCTCGCGATTGCTGTAGAGCGAATTGATGACGAGATCGAGGAGTTGGTTGACTTCGGACTGGAAGCCGAGGGTTTCCTGCTGGGTCGACGTGCTCATGACTGTGGGACTCTGTATCGGATTGCGGTGGTGACGGTACGGCCGCGCCCGCCGCTACCGGCGCGCGCATCGATTCCGGGACGTGGGGGCGGCGACTGGCGCTTTCAAGCGGCCACCCGCCGACAGCCGGCTGCTATATTGGCCGCCCCGGCTCCAGATGACCATCCGTGCGCCATGTCCGCTTCGATCAACGCTCATCGTCGATTCGCCTGCCACGTGCGCAT
>JADZCB010000120.1 GCA_020851775.1 Gammaproteobacteria bacterium | reverse complement strand
ACGCGCCATCACGTCAACAGCGTGCTGTCGAAAGCCAAGGCGACCGGCAACTACATCAATTCGATCATGGCGCTGCAGGAAGTCTCGCGCGATGGTTACGACGAAGCGCTGCTGCTCGACAAGGACGGCATGATCGCCGAAGGCAGCGGTGAAAACTTCTTCATGGTGCGCAACGGGGTCCTGTACACCCCGGATCCGACATGCGCGCTCGAAGGCATCACGCGCGACACCGTGATGCGCCTCGCCCGCGAGGAAGGGATCACGGTCGTCGAAAAGCGCATCACCCGCGACGAGGTCTACATCGCCGACGAAGCATTCTTCACCGGCACCGCCGCCGAAGTGACCCCGATCCGCGAACTCGACAACCGGGCGATCGGGACCGGCCTGCCGGGCCCGGTGACGAAGAAGCTGCAGCAAGCCTATCTCGACACCGTGCAGGGCAGGCGTGCCTGCCCCGAAAGCTGGCTGACCCTGGTCGGCTGAGCCGCGGCGCGGAACGCGTGATGCACGCGCGCCGCGACGTGCCACTGTCGGTGTGGCGTTTCCATGACGGCAAGCCCGGGCACGATCGGCAGAGCGCGGGTCTGCTCGCCGCGCTGGCCCGGCGCCGACCACTCGACGTACTGGACCTAGACGCCCGCGCCGCCGCCGTGGCGTGGTGGCATCCGCTGCTGCGGCGGCTGCCGGCCGCGCTCGCGCGTCGCGCACCCCCGGCGCTCGTCGTCGGCGCGGGCCATGCGTGCGAGTGGCCGTTGTGGGCGGCCCGCCGCGCGCATCGCGCACACGCCGTCTACCTGATGAAGCCGACGCTGCCGCCGGGCTTTTTCGATCTGTGCCTCGTACCGCGCCATGACGGCCTCGCCGCCGGTAGCCATGTCGTCCTGACGCACGGGGTGCTGAACGACGTCGTGCCGGGCACCGGTCCACGCGACGGCCCGGTGCTCGTGCTGATCGGTGGCCCGTCGGCACATCACGGGTGGGACGAAGCGGCGCTGCTGCGCCAGATCGCCTCGCTCGTGTTCGGCCGGCGCGAACGTCATTTCGCGCTCAGCGATTCTCGCCGCACACCACCCTCAACGGCCGCGAAGCTGCGCGATTTCGTGCAACACGGCGTCAGCGTGCACTCACACCTCGACACCGGACCGACGTGGCTGCTGCAGATGCTGGCGCGCGCGGGCGAAGCGTGGGTCACGGCCGACAGCGTGTCGATGCTGTTCGAAGCACTGAGTGCCGGCTGTGCACTCGGCGTGCTCGACGTGCCGGCGAAACGGGCGGACCGCATCAACGCGATCGCGCCGGCGCTGGTCGCCGATGGTCTCGCCGGCACGCTCGACACGTGGCTCGCCGATCCGCGGCTGCCGCGTCTGCCCCAGCCGCTCGCCGAAGCGACGCGCTGCGCCGAACTGATCGACCACCGTCTCCTCGGCGCCGTCGCATGCGTCGCCTGACCGTCCTGCAGCTCCTGCCCGAACTGCAGGTCGGCGGGGTCGAGCAGGGGACCATCGAAATCGCAGCGGCGCTGGTGCGCGCGGGCCATCGGGCACTGGTCGTATCCGCCGGCGGTGCGCTGGTGCCGGCGCTCGAAGCCACGGGGGCGACGCACCACGCGCTGCCGATCGGACGCAAGCGCCTGACGACGCTGCGGCTCGCGCGCGAGCTGCGCAAACTCATCGAACGTGAAGCCGTCGACATCGTGCACGCGCGTTCGCGGCTGCCGGCCTGGATCGGCCACTTCGCGCTCGACGCCCTGCCGGCGGCGACGCGGCCGCGCTGGATGACGACGGTGCACGGACCGTACACGGTGAACCGCTACAGCCGGATCATGGTCAGCGGGGAACGCGTGATCGCGATTTCCGAGTTCATCCACGATTACATCCGGCGCGCGTGGCCGGCGATCCCGCCCGCGCGGATCACCATCATCCCACGCGGCGTCGATCGCACACGCTATCCACGTGATTTCGTCCCGGACGCCACCTGGAGCGCCCGATGGCGCGAGCAGCATCCGGCGCTCGCGCGTCGCCATGCGCTGGTGCTGCCCGGTCGCTTGACGCGATGGAAAGGGCAGGAAGACTTCATTCGCCTGATCGCGCGTCTCGTCGGGCAGGGCTTGCCGGTACATGGTCTGCTCGCCGGTGGGCCGCATCCGCGCAAACGCGCGTTCGAGCACGAACTGCGGCAGTTGGTCTCGGCGCTGGAAATCGAGCCGGCGGTAAGCTTTCTCGGCCACCGCAGCGATCTGCGCGAAGTGCTGTCGATGTCGGCATGCGCCTTTTCGCTGACCGGCGAACCCGAGGCGTTCGGCCGCACGACGGTCGAAGCGTTGAGCCTCGGCGTGCCGGTTATCGGCTACGACCATGGCGGCACCGGCGAGATTCTGCGCAGCCTCTTTCCCGCAGGCGTGGTGCCGGTCGGCGACATCGACGCGGCGGCCGCGCGCTGTGCGGCCTTTCTCGACAAACGGCCGCCGGTGCCGGTGATCCATCCCTACACCGTCGAGCGCATGCAGGCGGCGACGCTCGCCGTCTATGCCGAACTCGCGGCGTCCCAGCGCGCGTAATCATAGCCCCAGGAGTCGACGAGATAGCGCGCGCATTGCGTCGTGAGCCAATCCCGATCGGCGGCGTCGAAGTAGTCGTGGACGCGCCGCGCGCCCGCGTTCACCGCACCGCGCGGTCGGGTCGGATCCTCGCGCGCCGCCATGTTGTCCTTGGTGCCGGCGGCGACGCCGGCGGCGAGCGCGTCCGGATCGAGCCCGAGATCGAAATGCGCGGCGACGCGCGCGAGCGCTTCGGCCGTGTGCTGCTGCAGGTCTTCGTAGCGCAGCACGAGCACGCGTGCCGGCACCGCACGGCGCACGGCATGCCAGCCGTCGAGGAAGCGGAAGCACCACCACACGTCGGAGTTGAAACGCTTGCCGCGCGGATCGCCGCGCAGAAATTCAGCGAACGAACACGCGTAGCGTGCGCGCCATTTCTCATAGTTCGAGACCAGCGAGGCGCGAATGTCGCGCACCAGCACGACGTACGGCGGCAAGTGCCAGAGGCGATGAATGCTCCCGAGATAGAGCAGCGGATGCGGAATCGAGTGCGCCGAATAGAGACGGGGCAGCGACGGGTGGATGACCGCATCGTGCGGGCCAGCGATGAAGTCGTTGGCATGATTGTACTGCGGTCCCGGGACGCCATAATGGCGCGCCAGCGCGTTCGCCAGCATGAATTTCAGCCAGTGCGTCCCGGCCTGATGCATGCTCGCGAGATGACCGTCGCAGTCCCGATGTGCGAGCAGCGAGAAGTTGCCGAGCGCACGGCGCAGGCGGTGATAGTGGAAGACGACGCTCATGCTCGGATCGCGAGGGCAGGCGCGAAGGCTAGCATCATTGGCACGCAGCGCGAACCGGGCGGATGGGGACCGTGCGAATATTGATCATCAAGCAGGGCGCGCTCGGCGACATCATCATGGCGACGGCGCTCATCGAGGCGATCCAGCACGCGCACCCCGGCGCCGAATTCACGCTGGTGACGACACCCGCGTTCGCCGGCCTGTTCGACGACTGGCCGTCGCTGACCGTGCACGCCAGCCCGCGGCGGGGATTCGGCGCGATGTGGGCGCTGCTGCGTTTCATCCGGATCCGGCATTTCGATCGCATCTACGACCTGCAGGGCAACGATCGGACGGGCCTGTT
>JADZCB010000119.1 GCA_020851775.1 Gammaproteobacteria bacterium | reverse complement strand
GTTCGTAGCCGATGTGCGGCGTCAGTGCCGTCACCAGCATCAGCGAACGGGACATCAGGGCCGACGCGCGCGCAATGTCGACGACGAGGCCCTCGATGCAGTGGGCGGCGAAGCTCGCCATCGCGTCACCGAGCAGACGCAGGCTGTCGAGCACGTCATGGATGATCAGCGGCTTGTAGACGTTCAGTTCGAAGTGTCCCTGGCTCGCCGCGAAGCCGATCGCGACGTCGTGGCCCAGCACCTGCGCGCAGACCATCGTCAACGCCTCGACCTGTGTCGGGTTGACCTTGCCCGGCATGATCGAGCTGCCGGGCTCGTTTTCCGGCAGCCGCAACTCACCGAGGCCCGCGCGCGGACCGCTGCCCATCAGACGGATGTCGTTCGCGATCTTGATCAGCGCGATGGCGAGGGTCTTCAAGGCGCCGTGGAACACGACGAGCGCTTCATGGCCGGCGAGAGCGGCGAAGCGATCGTCTGCGACCGTGAACGGAGCACCGAGTCTCGTCACGAGGATCGCGACCACACGCGCACCGAACTCGGAATGCGTGTTCAGTCCCGTGCCGACGGCCGTGCCGCCGATCGCAAGCGCATGCACGGCCGGCAATGCGCCGTGGATGGCGCGCTCGGCGAGGACGAGCTGCGCGGCGTAGCCCCCGAATTCCTGTCCGAACGTGATCGGCGTCGCGTCCTGCAGGTGCGTGCGTCCGATCTTGACGACGTCGGCGTAAGCACGCGCCTTGTCGAGGAAGGCACCGCGCAGCCGCGCCAGGGCGTCGAGCAGTGGCGCGAGCGCGCGCACGGTCGCGACGTGCATCGCCGTCGGGAACACGTCGTTGGAGGACTGGCCGCGATTGACGTCGTCGTTCGGGTGCACGCAGCGTTGATCACCGATGCCGCAGCCGAGCGTGCGCGAGGCGAGATTCGCGATCACCTCGTTCACGTTCATGTGACTCTGCGTGCCTGAACCGGTCTGCCACACCGAGAGCGGAAACTGCGCATCGAAGTCGCCGGCGGCGACGCGTGCGGCGGCCTCGGCGATGGCCGCGGCCTTCGCGTCCGGCAGCAGCCCGAGATCCGCATTGACGACGGCGGCCGCCCGTTTGATTTCGGCGAGCGCGTGCACGACGGCGAGCGGCATACGCTGCTCGCCGATCGCGAAATAGCGTCGGCTGCGCTCGGTCTGGGCGCCCCACAGCGCCGTGGCCGGCACGTCGATCTCACCCATGCTGTCGCGTTCCTGGCGCGTATCGGGCATCGCGACCTCCCATCGATTCTGCGCGTGGACAGGTTTACCGCAGATGCGGCGGAAATCTGCCGGCGGACATCTGCGCACGCGCGAGGTGGCCGGCGGGTCGCGCGAATCGTGGCACAATCCACCCACACCGACGACTTCACAAGGTCCTGCGTCGAACCTCATGCGCAACAAAGACACGGCCTGCATCGCGGGCATCTATGAACATCCTCTCCGCAAGGCCGAGGGCATCCCGCTCGCCCAGCTTCACGCCGAGGTCGCGCGCGGCGCCCTGGCGGACGCAGGATTGTCGGTGCGCGACGTCGACGCGTACTTCTGTGCCGGCGATGCCCCGGGGCTCGGCGGCATGTCGATGGCGGAATATCTCGGCTTGAACCTGCGACACGTCGACTCCACCGAGACGGGGGGCTCGTCCTACCTGCTGCACGTCAGCCATGCGGCGCAGGCGATCGCGGCGGGCAAGTGCAAGGTCGCGTTGATCACGCTCGCCGGCAAGCCACGCACGGGTGGCACCCAGCCCGGCCGGCCGCCGTTGTCGGGCATACCGCCCGAGGCGCCATTCGAATCACCGTTCAAGCCGACGGTGCTCAATCTCTACGCGATGTGCGCACGTCGGCACATGCACGAATACGGTACGACGTCCGCGCAGCTCGCCTGGATCAAGGTCGCGGCATCCCACCATGCGCAACACAATCCGCATGCAATGCTGCGCGAGGTGGTCACCGTCGACGACGTGCTGGCCTCGCCCGTCGTCGCCGATCCGCTGCACCGGCTCGATTGCTGTGTCGTGTCGGATGGCGGCGGCGCAGTCGTCGTCGTCGCGCCGGAGATCGCCCGCTCGCTGGCGCGGCCGATCGTGCGCGTGATCGGGGCCGGCGAGGCGATCAAGCACCGCAACGGCGGCGCGACCGATCTGACGTGGTCGGCCGGGGTGTGGTCCGGCGCGCGCGCCTTCGAGGACGCCGGCGTGAAGGCTTCGGATATCAAATACGTGTCGGTCTACGACAGCTTCACGATCACGGTCCTGATCCAGCTCGAGGATCTCGGCTTCTGCCGCAAGGGTGAAGGGGGGCGATTCGTCGCGGACGGCAACCTGATCAGCGGCGTCGGCAAGCTGCCGTTCAACACCGATGGCGGTGGCTTGTGCAACAACCACCCCGGCAATCGTGGCGGCATGACGAAGATTCTCGAAGCGGTACGTCAGCTCCGCGGCGAAGCGCACCCTGCCGTGCAGGTCAGAGATTGCGATCTCGCGCTCGCGCACGGGACCGGCGGCTATCTCGCGACCCGCCACGGCAGCGGCACGCTGATACTCGAAAGGATTTGACGATGACCGATCAGCACGAGGCCACTGCGAGCGCCGATCGCGCACTCGACGCCTACTGGGCCGCCGCACGCGACGGTCGGCTGTTGCTCAAGCGCTGCGGCGTCTGCGGCAAGACCCATTACTACCCGCGCGCGCAGTGCCCGTTCTGCCTGGCCGGCGATTGCGAATGGGTCGAAGCCTCGGGCATCGGCACGCTGCATACGTGGAGCGTCGAACGCCGCGCACAGCCGCCGTACGTGATCGCGTTCGTCACGCTGAGCGAAGGTCCCACGCTGATGACGAACATCGTCGAGTGCGATCCCGACGCGCTGGCGATCGGGCAGCGCGTGACGCTCGTGTTCGAAACGCGCGACGGCCAGCCCGTGCCGGTGTTCAGGCCGCTCGGCTGAGCCGCGTGCCGTGCGGATCGGGTCGTCGCGGCGTCCGGTAACATGGCGACCGCACCCGGCAGCCAGCGATGTCACCCAGCAGTCCCGTCGACGACGAACATTACCTCGAGCGTGCACTCGCGCTCGCCGAGGCCGCCGCCCGCATGGGTGAAGTCCCGGTCGGTGCGCTGGTCGTGCGCGACGGTGAAGTGCTCGGTGAAGGGTGGAACCGGCCGATCGCGAGCCGCGATCCGACGGCGCACGCCGAAATCGTCGCGCTACGGGCGGCCGCCGCGCGTGTCGGCAATTACCGGCTGACGGGCGCGACGCTCTACGTCACGCTCGAACCCTGTGCGATGTGCAGCGGTGCGCTGATTCACGCCCGCGTCGCGCGCGTCGTGTTCGGCGCACGGGATCCGAAAACCGGCGCGGCCGGTTCGCAACTGGACGTCCTGAACACGACGCGACTGAACCATCTCGTCGAGATCCGCGGTGAGGTCCTCGCGGATGCGGCCGCTGCCCAACTCCAGGCCTTCTTCAAGGCGAGGCGCTGAATGATGATCGAGACCCTCGAATCATCCCGTACGCTCGGCGAACGCCTGCGCGCGCGCGGCTGGCTGCTCGCGACCGCCGAGTCGTGCACCGGCGGCGGCATCGCTGCGGCGGTGACGGACGTCGGTGGCAGTTCCGCGTGGTTCGACCGCGGCTTCGTGACGTACTCGAACGAGGCGAAACAGGCCATGCTCGACGTGCCGGCCGCGATCCTCGCGGCGCACGGCGCGGTCAGCGAGGCGACGGCGCGGGCGATGGCGACCGGCGCACTCGCGCGTTCGGCCGCGGCGATCACGGTCGCGGTCACCGGCGTCGCCGGGCCGACCGGCGGCAGCCCGGAAAAGCCCGTCGGGACCGTGTGGTTCGCCTTCGCGCTCGCCGACGGTTCCGTGCACGCCCGGTGCCGCCATTTCGACGGAGACCGCGCGGCCGTGCGCGCACACACCGTCGCCTGCGCGCTGGCCGATCTGATTGGGCTCTGCGACGGACGTGCGCCCGGCTGAGGCGGCCGATGCGGGTCTTTTTCGCCTTGATGCCGCCGCCGGCCGTGGCGTCCGCGCTGGCGGTGGCGGCGACGAGCGTGGATCTCCCGCACGCCCGCCGCCTCGCCGCGGCGGATCTGCACGTCACACTCGCCTTCGTCGGCCAAATCGACGCGCCGGCGCGAGTCGCCTGCGAACGCGCGGCATCGGCGGTCGAGGGCACGGCCTTCGAACTCGTCCTCGATCACGCGGGTCACTTCGAGCGCGCACGTGTCGCCTGGCTCGGTCCCCGCGAGACACCACCGGCGCTCGTGGCGCTGGCGGCGAACCTGCGTGCGGCACTCGACACGGAGAACCAGCGTTACGATCCGAAGCCATTCCGCTGCCACCTGACGATCGCACGCGATGCCCGCCATGTGCCGCTGCCGCAGCGGCTCGCGCCGGTGCACTGGCCGGTACGCGAATTCGCTCTCGTCGAGTCGCTGTCCGGCAGTGCGCAGACGCGCTACGTGACTCGTGCGATCTGGCCGCTCCGCCCTGCTTGTCGCGATGAAACGGCATCCCCACCTGTGCAATAATCGGCGCGCCGTTTCGCGCCTGCCAGCATCGACCAGCCTGTAAACCGTCACCAACATCCCGGGGGAGAACCCATGGACGACAATCGCAAGAAGGCGCTCGGAGCGGCGCTCGCACAGATCGAAAAACAGTTCGGCAGCGGCTCCATCATGCGCATGGGCGACGCCAATGCGCAGCGCGACATCGACATCGTATCGACCGGCTCGCTGAGCCTCGATCTCGCGCTGGGCGTCGGCGGTCTGCCGCGCGGTCGCATCGTCGAAGTGTTCGGGCCGGAATCCTCGGGCAAGACCACACTCGCGCTGCACGTCGTCGCCGAAATGCAGAAGCTCGGTGGCACGGCCGCGTTCGTCGACGCCGAGCATGCGCTGGATCCGCAATACGCGGCGAAGCTCGGCGTCAAGGTCGACGATCTCCTCGTGTCGCAGCCCGATACCGGCGAACAGGCGCTCGAGATCACCGACATGCTCGTGCGCTCGGGCGCCGTCGACGTGATCGTCGTCGACTCCGTTGCCGCGCTGACGCCGAAGGCCGAAATCGAAGGCGAGATGGGCGATACCCACGTCGGCCTCCAGGCACGCCTGATGTCGCAGGCGCTGCGCAAGCTGACCGGCAACATCAAGCGTGCGAACACGCTGGTGATTTTCATCAACCAGATCCGCATGAAGATCGGCGTGATGTTCGGCAACCCCGAGACGACGACCGGCGGCAATGCGCTGAAGTTCTACGCGTCGGTGCGCCTCGATATCCGCCGCATCGGTTCGTTGAAGCGCGGCGACGAGATCATCGGCAACGAGACCCGCGTGAAGGTCGTCAAGAACAAGGTCGCGCCGCCGTTCAAGCAGGCGACTTTCGATATCGTCTATGACCAGGGCATCTCGCGCGAAAGCGAGATCATCGAACTCGGCGTCGCGCAGGGGCTGCTCGACAAGACGGGCGCCTGGTACGCGTACAAGGGCGACCGCCTCGGCCAGGGCAAGGACAACGTGCGCGTGTACCTGAAAGAGCATCCCGAGATGGCCGCCGAACTCGAGGCACAGATTCGTGCCAATGCGCTGCCGCAGACGACGGCGGCCAACGCCGACGAGGAAGAGGAGGCCGAAGCCTGAGCGACGATCCCGCCGTCACCGCGCGCGGTCGTGCGCTGGCCGCGCTCGCGCGCCGCGAGCACAGTCGGCGCGAACTCGAGCGCAAGCTGACGGCGCGCGGGCTCGATTCCGCCGTCGTCCGCGAGACGCTCGACACGCTGGCGGCACAGCGTCTGCAGGACGACGATCGCTTCGTCGAGGCCTTCGTGCGTGCGCGGATCACCCGCGGCCAGGGACCGGTGCGGATCACCCGGGAACTGCGCCAGCGCGGCATCGCCGAGGCGGACGCCCAGGCCGCACTCGCCGCCGCCGCGGTCGACTGGGACGAATTGGCGGCGCGCGTGCTCGCGCGCCAGTTTCGTGCCGTGGCGGCCGATACGAAAGCACGCGCCCGCCAGCAACGCTTCCTCGAGTATCGCGGCTTCACCACCACGCAGATCCGGGTCGCGCTGCGGGCCCACGGCACGCAGGCCGACGACGACGCGTCGTTCGACGATGCCTGATCGACGGTGCCGCATCTCTCACCGAACCAGCCGACAGATCCCGAAAGCTATCGAACGATGAAAAGTGCCGACATCCGCCAGGGCTTCCTCGACTACTTCGCGATCAAGGGGCACGAAATCGTGCCGAGCAGCCCGCTCGTGCCGGGCAACGACCCGTCACTGCTGTTCACCAACGCGGGCATGGTCCAGTTCAAGGATGTCTTCGTCGGGCTCGAGGATCGCGCGAACCGGCGGGCGGCGAGCAGCCAGCGCTGCGTGCGCGCTGGCGGCAAGCACAACGATCTCGACAACGTCGGCTACACCGCGCGCCACCACACGTTCTTCGAGATGCTCGGCAATTTCAGCTTCGGCGACTACTTCAAGCGCGAGGCGATCGAGTTCGCGTGGGAATTGCTGACCGCTCGCTTCGGCCTGCCGGCCGACAGACTGTGGGTCACGGTGTTCGAAACCGACGACGAGGCCGCCGATCTCTGGACGCGGCACATCGGTGTCGATCCACGGCGCGTCACGCGCTGCGGCGAGAAGGACAATTTCTGGATGATGGGTGACACCGGGCCGTGCGGGCCGTGCACCGAAATCTTTTACGACCACGGCCCGGGCGTGGCCGGTGGTCCGCCGGGAACGCCGGATGCCGACGGCGATCGCTATGTCGAGATCTGGAATCTCGTGTTCATGCAGTTCGAACGCGATGCGAAGGGCGGGCTGAAACGAATCCCGAAGCCCTCGGTCGACACCGGCATGGGTCTCGAGCGCGTGTCGGCGGTGCTGCAGGGCGTGCACGACAACTACGACATCGATCTCTTCCGGAACCTGATCCAGGGCATCCGCGAGATCGCGCCGCGCGAGCTGCCGGAATCGCCGTCATTGCGTGTGATCGCCGATCACATCCGGGCCTGTGCCTTCCTCGTGATGGACGGCGTCATTCCGAGCAACGAGGGCCGCGGGTACGTCCTGCGTCGAATCATGCGGCGCGCGCTGCGGCACGGGAACAAGCTTGGCTTTCAGGAGCCGTTCTTCCATCGGCTCGTCGCACCGCTCGCGCACGAAATGGGTCAGGCCTATCCGCAGCTCGTCACGCGCAGCGGGCGCATCGTCGAGGTGCTGAAGCAGGAAGAGGAGCGCTTCGCGGAAACGCTGGAGCAAGGGCTGCGCATCTTCGAAAGCGCCGTCGCCGATCTGT
>JADZCB010000118.1 GCA_020851775.1 Gammaproteobacteria bacterium | reverse complement strand
TTGTCCGTGAAGTTCGGCCAGACCTTGTCCGTGAGCAGCTTCAGGCTCTTCATGCAGGCAGCCTGCGGCATGTGGTTGTAGACGAACATCCAGAAATAATCGACCGGCAGATCCTTCAGCAGCTTCTCGATTTTGCGGTTGACGGTGTCGGGACTGCCGTGGATGACGAGTCCGCGTTCGGACATGGCTTCGAACGTCGCCGGCGGGTCGAACGGGCCTTCACCCGGACCCGCGATCGCGCCGTTGAAACCGAAGGGCACGAAGAAGTTGTTCCACACGAAGGAGCCCGCTTCACGGGCAATCGCTTCGGCTTCGGCATCGGTGTCGGCGACGACGATTTCGCGACTCATCGCCATGCCTTGCCCGAACTTCAGGTTGCGCCCGGCCTTCGCCGCCGCGCGCTGGCCGGCTTCGAAGTGGCTCTTCACGATTTCCGGATGGGTCATGATCGTGACGGGCACGATACCGCGTTCCATGCCCCAGGAAATCGAGCGTTCGGACGTCGCGAAGGGCATGAACAAATCGGGCACCTGCTTGTTGAACGGCGGCGGCGCGATGCCGATTTCGACGATGTCGTTGTTGTCGTTGAGCCCGGCACCGAATTTGCGCGCGACTTCATGGGCCGCCCATTTGATCGGCTTGCCCGGAATCTGCCAGTGCGCGCCCTGGTGGCTGAAGGTGTCCTGCGTCCACGCCTTCATGATGATCTCGAAGTGTTCTTCGAACAGGGCGCGCTTCAATTCTTCATACTCGACGCCTTCACCGGGTTCCTGCAGCCCGACCTGCTGGCCGAGCACGTTGACCCAGCGCGGCTGGTAGCCGCGCGCGAAGCCGGCAAACACGCGGCCGCCGAGCATCTGCGACACCATCGCGATGTTCTCGGCCAGGTTGATCGGGTTCTGCGACGGCAGGACGTTGCCGAGCTGACCGAACTTCATGTGCTTGGTCTGCAGACCGAAGTAGAGGTCGAGGATCACCGGGTTGGTCGAGACCTCTTCACCTTCGATGTGGAAATGATGCTCCGTGAAGCCGGCCCCGTAATAGCCGTTGTCGTCCATGTACTGGAGCTGTTCGGTGAGGTTGCGGAGCATCGCCTGGTACAGGTCGGTCCGCTTGCCGGCCATGCCTTTCAGGATTTCTTCTTTGGTGCCGACGGACGGCAGATAGAACGCGCCAACTTCCATTACACACTCCTCGAATTGCGGCGCCTCGCCGCACGGCATGTGCGGGCGGGCTGCTCATGTTTTCACCAAGTGGGTCGAGGCTACACCGTGCTCGAAAACAGCGTCCACCGCCGCCACTGACGGGTCGTGTGTTGCATTGCGATACACGGAATTCTGTCGCGATCTGCTACAGCTCACGCGCCTTGAAGGTGTCGCAGGCCTCGACCTCACCGGTGTCGAACCCGCGTTCGAACCACCGTACGCGCTGCGCCGACGAGCCGTGCGTGAACGATTCGGGCACGACATAGCCCTGGGCCCGGCGCTGCAGGCGATCATCGCCGATCGCCGTGGCCGCGTTCAGCGCCTCTTCGACATCCCCTTGCTCGAGGATGCCGCGGCTTCGATCGGCGTGATGCGCCCACAGCCCCGCGAAGCAGTCCGCCTGCAGCTCCATGCGGACCTGCAGCCGATTGCCGGCTTCCTGGTCGACCTGCGCGCGCCGGCGCTGGACCTGGTCGGCGATGCCGAGCAGGTTCTGCACGTGATGGCCGACTTCGTGCGCGATTACGTAGGCCTGGGCGAAATCGCCCGGTGCGTCGTGCCGTTCGCGCAGATCCCGATAGAAGGACAGATCGATGTAGACCTTGCGGTCGGCCGGGCAGTAGAACGGTCCCATCGCGGCCTGTGCATAGCCGCAGGCGGATTGCACGGCGTCGCTGAACAGCACCAGCCGCGGTTCCTCGTAGCGCCCGCCCGCCGCCTGGAACAACGTGCGCCAGGTGTCCTCCGTGTCGCCGAGCACGACCGCGACGAACTCGGCGAGCGGATCCTCACCCGGCGCGGGCGGTGCCTGGGTCGAGCCGGTATCGGCCGGTCCCTGCTGCAGGCCGGACTGCAGGAACACGGACGGATCGACGCCGAAGTACAGCGCGAGCAGGACCATCACGACCATGCCGAGACCGCCGCCGGTCTTGACGCCGATGCCGGCACTGCGCATGCCACGCCGGTCTTCGACATTCCCGCTGCGCCTGCCGGTCTGCCATTTCATCGTGTCGTCCTTTCGAGATTCTGGTCTGGTGCCGGCCGCAGGCTGTCAATCCCGTTGACAACGTCAGGCCGGCAGCCGTCACAGGAAAACAGGCACTTGGCCGGTGCGATGCCGGGATCCGCGCAAAACAGGCGGCCGCGGATGTCCAGTACTTTTACACCGAATGACCGATGCCGCGAGTGGCCGCAGACTAAATGCCGACCAATCCAGCACATAGCGTTTGTGGCCCGGAGCTTGCTGTCGGCCAGGCAGACGCCGCGTCGTCGGTACGGCCCGACGATCGCGAGGACTTGCCGCAGCAGACCGCGCGGAAGATGCGTGCCGCTCGGCGCCGTCGCCAGCGCGACGACCAGCTCGCTTGAGCGAACAACGACAACGACGACCAGACTTGCGGGGTGGCCAGTCCACCCCGTTTTTATTCGTGCGCCCGTCGGCGTCGCGACCGGATCAGGCTGCAGTGCGCTGCAGGTCGAGTGCGTTGCGCACGGCTTCGAACTCGAACTCGAGGACGTCGAGCTTGTGGGCGGCGCCCTCGTGCTGGCCGAGTCGGCCCATGCGTTCGAGCTCCTTGCACAGTTCGCTGAGCGTCAGGGCGCCGAGGTTGGCGCTGCTCGATTTGAGGCTGTGGGCGGCACGTTGCAGCCGCAGCGCATCCCGGCGTTCGACCGCCTCGCGGATGTCGACGATGAGCTTCGGCGCTGCATCGAGGTAGATGCCGATCACGCGTTGCAGGACCGGTGGCGAGCCTTCGCGCTGCAGCGCACGGATGCGGGCTATCGCGCTTTGATCGAGCACTGCCGCGTGGCCCTGCGCGAGCCGCGCCGTCGGGCGGGGGGCAGGCTGCGCAGCGTCGGCACCCGGTACGGTGGCCGGCGTGTTCGACAACGGCAGCCAGCGCGCCAGCACGAGTACGAGCTGTTTCTGCGTGAAGGGCTTGGCGAGATAGTCGTCCATCTGTGCGGCGAGACAGCGCTCGCGATCGCCTTCGAGTGCACTCGCCGTCAGCGCGATGATCGGCAGACGCTGCTCTCCGCCCTGGACTTCGTGCGCACGAATCGCTGCCGTCGCCTCGAGGCCGTCGACTTCCGGCATCTGGATGTCCATCAGGATCACATCGAAAGGATCGTGCAGCTTGTCGAGCGGCGAATCGACAATCATGTCGATTGCACCCTGTCCGTTGTCGACGACCTCGACGCGGCAGCCGAGATTCTCGAGCAGCGTGCGGGCGAGTTCCTGATTGACCGGGTTGTCCTCGGCGACGAGCACGCGGCCGTGGAAACGCGGCAGTTCGTCGCCAAGACCGGCCTCGGCGAGTTCGTCGAGCGTGCGGCTCAGCGGACGCGTCATGTCGAGCGCGTCGACGAGGGCGTCATAGAGTTCGACCTGGCGCACGGGCTTGGTCACGAAGGCGGCGACGCCCGCATCGAGCCACTGCCCGGTCTCTTCGAAATTGCCGACCGTGCCGAGCATCACGAGCTTCAGCGGCGGAATCGCCGGATTGCGGCGAATCTGGAACGCGAACTGCAGGGTCTCGCCGGCGATCTTCTTGTCGAGGATCATCGCCTCGTACGCTTCGCCGATCGCGGCGGCACGTTCGAGTTCGGCGACCGCCGCCGAGGGTGAGTCGACCGTCGCGCACTCGGCTTTCCACAGCTTGAGCTGAGTCACCAGCGCGTCGCGGCTGGTGCGATTTTCCTCGGCGACGAGAATGCGCCGGCCGAGGAGAAGACGGGTGGTCGAGCGCTTGCGGCCCAGCGCCGTCGCGTCCGCGTGGCCGAGCGCGCACGTGAACCAGAACATCGAACCCTCGCCGGGCTGGCTTTCGACGCC
>JADZCB010000117.1 GCA_020851775.1 Gammaproteobacteria bacterium | reverse complement strand
CGAGGCCGCAACCGGCAGGTCGGCGTGAAAGAGGTTTAACGGGTAGGTTGAAGAGCCTGGAACGGCTGTTCAGATGCTTGTGCTGCGAAAAATAGCACGCGCCCCCGGTGCCGTCTAGGCGGTCCCGACCGGGGTCGCGCACCCGGGGCCGGGGGGCCAGCGGGCCGGCGGTGCGGCCCGATGTTCAGACGTTGCTGTCGATGAATGCGGTCAACTGCGACTTCGTCAGCGCACCGACGTGAGTCGCGACGACGTTGCCGTCCTTGAACAGCATCAGCGTCGGTACACCGCGGATACCGTACTTCATCGACGTCTGATGATTGTCGTCGACGTCGAGCTTGGCGATGGTCAATTTGTCGTGATATTCGCTGGAAACCTCGTCTAGAATGGGCGCAATCATCCGGCACGGGCCGCACCATTCTGCCCAGTAGTCCACCAGCACCGCCTTTGCGGATTTCAGTACGTCGGTCTCGAACGAGTCGTCCGTGACGTAGACGATGTGCTCGCTGCTCATGTAATCGGGGTGCTCCAGTGGGGAATATATTGAACGATTGTCTGCCCAAGGCCTGCTCCAGCGCAAGTATGCGAAGGCGCGGCACGCCGGCCCGTCATACGCTGCTTCTCGCGTGCGTGCTCCATTGCGTGTTGCTCGTGGGGTGTGGCCAGAAAGGCGATCTCTACCTGCCTGACGAGAATCCCGAGAACGCCGCCCGGCGTTGAATCACGACGGCGCGGGGCTTGTCCGTCGGCGCGGCGCAGTCACGCATTCCGAAAGAGGCCGCCTGTCATGTACGAATACCGGAATGGTCGTCTGTTGATGGACGGCGTGTCGCTGTCGGAAATTGCCACGCGCCATGGCACGCCATGCTATGTCTATTCACGTGCCGACATCGAGTCGACGTGGCGAAGCTACGATGCAGCCTTCGGTGCTCGCGCCCACCATGTTCACTATGCCGTGAAGGCCAATGCGAATCTCGCGGTGCTGCAAGTGCTCGCACGCCTGGGGTCGGGTTTCGACATCGTTTCGGCGGGCGAACTGGCCCGTGTGCTCGCCGCACGCGGCGTGCCGTCAGGCATCGTTTTTTCCGGCGTTGGCAAGACGGTTGCGGATATCGAAGCTGCCCTTGCGGCCGATATCGGCACGTTCAATATCGAATCGGCAGCGGAACTCGAGCGGCTGAACGGCGTGGCCGGCCGCCTGGGATGCCGGGCCCGCATCGCGGTGCGCGTCAATCCGGATGTCGATGCGAAGACCCATCCGTACATCTCGACCGGCCTCGATGAAAACAAATTCGGCGTGCCGATGGCCGAAGCGCTCGAAGTCTATCGCACGGCGGTGCAGCGGCCCCATCTCGATGTCGTCGGCATTGCCTGTCACATCGGTTCGCAGTTGACGACACTCGCGCCTTTCGCCGACGCCCTGACGCGCGTGATGGTGCTGGTCGGGCGCCTCGCCGATGCAGGCATCCCGCTCATGCACGTCGATGCCGGGGGCGGCCTTGGCATCCGCTATCGTGACGAAACGCCGCCGCCGATCGCCGATTATGTCGGAACGCTGTGTCGGGTCATCCCGCCGGCGTATGCGATTCACATCGAGCCGGGGCGCTCCGTGGTCGCGGCGGCGGGCGTGCTGATCACCACGGTCGAATACCTCAAACGGACTCCTAAACGGCAGTTCGCCATCGTCGACGCCGCGATGAACGACCTGCTGAGGCCCGCGCTCTATGCCGCCTGGCACGATGTACAGATGCTCGAGGAACCGCCACCCGAAGTGACCGAGGCGCGTTACGACCTCGTCGGTCCCGTCTGCGAGAGCGGGGATTTTCTCGCCAACGACCGCGCCCTGCGGCTCGCGCCAGGTGCGCGCCTCGCGCTGATGTGCGCCGGTGCCTATGGTCATGTCATGGCGTCGAACTACAACGCCCGGCCGCGACCGCCCGAAGTGATGGTCGACGCGGGGGTCGCCCATCTGGTACGAGCGCGTGAGTCGATCCCTGCGCTCTATGCGGGCGAAACGCTGCTACCGGATGCCCCATGAAAGTGCGGAACGCATCGGTATGGCACCATGCGGGTGCGCGAATGTCGACTCGGGCCCGGGGTCGCCGATGATCCGGGCCGGAATTCGGTGGCACATAAAATGCACCCCGGCGCATACGGAATTCATCTGCGCGCAGCACGAACGGGCGACGGAACGCAATCGGTAATGCGCGCGTGCGCCGACGGCGCATGCCGGCACCGGGCGCGGAACAGCTCTGCCCGACTTCGGGGAACCGGGGTCGCGTCTCGATTCAAGCCATGGCCTGGAGGAAATAGAACATGTCCGTTGAAACGGTACTGAAGACCATCAAAGACGAGGAGATCCGGTACGTCGATCTGCGCTTCACCGACTCGCGCGGAAAAGATCAGCACGTCACGGTGCCGGCGCATCAGATCGATGCCGACGTGTTCGAGGACGGCAAGATGTTCGATGGTTCCTCTATCGGCGGTTGGAAGGGTATCCACGAATCCGACATGATTCTCGCGCTCGACGCGACGACTGCAGTCATCGATCCCTTCTTCGAAGACAAGACGATGATCATTCGCTGCGACATCCTCGAGCCGTCGACGGGCCAGGGCTACGAGCGCGATCCACGCTCGGTCGCCAAGCGCGCCGAAGCCTATCTGAAGGCGAGCGGCATCGCCGACACTGCCTACTTCGGTCCCGAACCCGAGTTCTTCATCTTCGACGACGTCCGCTACAAGCAGGAGATGCGGGGCGGCTTCTATGAAATCGACTCCGATGAAGGTTACTGGAGTTCGGAGAAAAAGATGGACGGCGGCAACCCCGGCCATCGCCCGGGCATCAAGGGCGGCTATTTTCCGGTACCCCCGGTCGATTCGCTGCAGGACGTGCGGTCTGCGATGTGCAACGTGCTCGAGCAGATGGGCTTGCCCGTCGAGGTTCATCATCACGAGGTCGCGACGGCCGGGCAGTGCGAAATCGGCACGCGGTTCGACACACTGGTCAAACGTGCCGACTCGACACAGCTCCTGAAGTACGTGGTGCACAACGTCGCGCACAGTTTCGGCAAGACCGTGACGTTCATGCCGAAACCGTTGGTCGGTGACAACGGCAGCGGGATGCACGTGCACCAGTCGCTGGCCAAGGGTGGCACCAATCTGTTCGCCGGCGACGGCTACGGCGGTCTGTCCGAAACGGCGCTGCACTACATCGGTGGCATCATCAAGCACGCCCGCACGTTGAATGCGTTCACCAATGCGAGCACCAACAGCTACAAGCGGCTGGTACCGGGCTTCGAAGCACCGATCATGCTCGCCTATTCGGCACGCAATCGCTCAGCGTCGATTCGCATACCGTGGATCAGCAACCCGAAAGGTCGCCGTATCGAGGTACGCTTCCCGGATGCGACGGCGAATCCCTACCTGGCGTTCGCGGCGATGATGATGGCCGGTCTGGATGGCGTCAAAAACAAGATCGATCCCGGCGCGCCGATGGACAAGGATCTTTACGATCTGGAACCGGAAGAAGCGAAACACATTCCAACCGTGTGCCATTCTCTCGACATGGCGCTGGACTATCTCGATCGCGATCGCGAGTTCCTGAAGGCGGGCGGCGTGTTTTCGGATGACATGATCGATGCCTACATCGATCTGAAGATGACCGAAGTCACGCGCTTCCGGATGACGCCGCACCCGGTCGAATTCGAAATGTACTATAGCTGCTGAAGGCGTTCGGCCTGCGATGCGGCGCCTGCCCTGGCGGGGCTCGCGTCGCTTGTTGGTGCCGGGCCGCGCGTCTATGCTCGACGGCATGCGCGCGACGGTCTTGCTGCTGCCCGTTCTGTGCCTGCCGCTCATCGGCCTGCAGGCGACCGAAGCATGGCGCTCGGTCGATGCACAGGGCAATGTCGAATATTCGGATACACCGCGGCCGGGTGCGCAGCGCATCGAGCTGCCAGCGCCGCGGACGGTTCCCGCGCGAATCCCTGCACGTGCTGCGGAGCCGTCCGACGCCGCGACTGAAGCACATGCGCGCGAGGTGCCGCGCAATGCCGTCGCCTATCGCGAGATCGCGATCACCGATCCGGAGAACGACGGCACGCTGCGCGACAACAGCGGCAATCTGTTCGTTTCCATCCATCTCGAACCCGCGTTGCAGAAGCAGTTCGGTCATCGCGTGGAGTTGCTGCTCGACGGCGTGGTCTATGCGACCGACGCCGTCAGCAATTTTACGCTCACCGAAATCGAGCGCGGTACCCACACGTTGCAGGCCGTGGTGCTCGGCATCGACGAGGCCCCGCTCGCGACTTCGGCCCCCGTGACTTTCCACCTGCACCGCGCTTCGGTACGCCAGATCGAACGCCAGCGCGCGGCGAAAAAAGCTATCGACGGCGAGGAAAGACGGTAGCCGCCCAGACGCGTGGATTGGTCCATTTCTTGCGGCACATAAGTGGAACCGCCTCATATCGGCGGTACTGGTGCGGAACCGGAATGGAACGACTCCAATGCCCGTCGTATCGAGATCAACGCGACGGGCCCGTTTCGACGCGAAAACAGGCAGCTCGACGCTATATTGCACCCTATTGGCTCATGACTGTCGGGGCACGCATGTTCAACGAACACGACGGCATCGCCGTATTGAACCAGCTTGCAACCGCCGTCATCCAGCTCGACGCCGAGCTCCGTGTGTGGGAAGCGAACCCGGCGGCCGAGAATCTGATCATGACGAGCATCGCGAAGCTGCGTGGTCTGTCGCTCGGGAAGCTGTTTCCCGGGCAGCACGAATTCGTCGCCGCGGTCGCGCTCGCCGTGTGCGACCAGCGCTCGTTCACCGAACGTGACTTGCAGTTGACGCGGCCCAATCTCGAACCGATGCGTGTCGACTGCATCGTGTCGCCGCGGCAGAGCGGCGACGGTGTTCAGGGCGTCGTGCTCGAACTTACGAGTACCGAACGTCAGCAGCGTATCCAGGCCGAGGAAAACAAGTTGATCCAGAACCAGATCAGCACGGCGCTGATGCAAGGGCTCGCTCATGAGGTGAAGAATCCTCTTGGCGGCATCCGCGGCGCGGCCCAGTTGCTCGAACGGGAACTCACCGACGTTCAGCAGCGCGAATATACGCAGATCATCATCGGCGAGGTGGATCGACTGCGTAAGCTCGTCGATCGCATGCTCGGTCCACGTGGCGTGCTGACGCCATCGACCTTCAACGTGCATGAAGTCCTTGAACACGTGCGCCAGGTAGTGGAAATCGAAGCAGGGCGGTGCATCTCGATCCATCGCGACTACGATCCGAGCCTGCCCGAGCTGCAGGCCGACCGCGATCTGATGATCCAGGCCTTCCTCAACCTGATGCGGAATTCGGTGCAGGCGCTCGGCGATCGACGCGGCAACATCTGCTTGCGCACTCGGGCCCAGCGCAAGTTCACGATCGGCAGCCGGCTGCACCGACTGGTGATTCGCGTGGAAGTCTGCGATGACGGCCCAGGCGTCGATCCGGCGCTCGGCGACAGCATCTTCTTTCCGATGGTGTCCGGCCGGCCTGATGGATCCGGACTGGGTCTGCCAATCGCGCAGTCGCTGGTCAACCGCCAGGGGGGACTGATCGATTACACGAGCGCACCCGGGCATACGGTTTTCACGGTTTGGCTACCCATAAGGAACACGCGATGAACAGGCAGCCCGAAGTGTGGATCATCGACGATGACAGATCGATCCGCTGGGTTCTCGAAAAAGCGTTGTCCCAGGCGTCGATCGCCACGCACAGCTTCGAAACGGCCGACAAGGCGATCGCACGTCTGAAGCGCGAACGGCCCGACGTCATCATCTCCGACATTCGGATGCCGGGCACGGATGGACTGGCATTGCTCGACCAGGTCCAGCACTCCGACCCGACTCTGCCGGTGATCATCATGACGGCCTATGCCGATCTCGATCGTGCGGTCGCCTCCTATCAGGGCGGCGCCTTCGAGTATCTGCCGAAGCCGTTCGATGTCGACGAGGCAGTGGCGATCGTGCGCCGCGCGCTGGCCAAATCGGACGAAGCCCTGCTGCCGCCGATCGCCGCAGACGCACCGCGCGTCTCGGCCGACATCATTGGCGCCGCGCCGGCGATGCAGGAGGTCTTCCGCGCGATCGGACGCTTGTCGAAATCGCACATGACTGTGCTGCTGACCGGCGAGTCCGGGACCGGCAAGGAGCTCGTCGCTCGCGCGCTGCATCGGCATTCGCCACGCGCGACGAAACCCTTCATCGCGCTGAATACCGCCGCTATCCCTCGCGAGCTGCTCGAATCAGAGCTGTTCGGTCACGAGCGCGGTTCGTTCACCGGTGCAACGGCGCAGCGCGTCGGCCGCTTCGAACAGGCCGATGGCGGGACTCTCTTCCTCGATGAAATCGGCGACATGCCCGCCGAATTGCAGACACGTCTGTTGCGCGTACTCGCCGAAGGGGACTTCTATCGCGTCGGCGGCCACCATCCCGTGCACGTCGACGTGCGCGT
>JADZCB010000116.1 GCA_020851775.1 Gammaproteobacteria bacterium | reverse complement strand
CGTCATGGCGTGCGCGTCCTGCACGCGTGGGGCATGACGGAGATGAGCCCGCTCGGCACCGTGAACGCCGACACGCGCGCGAGCCTGCACTGGGAGGGTGAAGCGCGCGTGGCGCAGATGCTCAGCCAGGGTCGGGCGATACCCGGTGTCGAATTGAAGATCGTCGACGACGACGATCGGGAACTGCCGTGGGATGGCGTCGCCGTCGGCGCGCTGAAAGTACGGGGGCTGTGGGTGTCGCGCGACTACTACCGGCTCGACGGCACCGGCGGCGCCCACGACGCGGACGGCTGGTTCGCGACCGGCGACGTGTGCAGCATCGACCCGCACGGTTTCATGCGGATCACCGATCGCGCGAAGGACGTCATCAAGTCCGGCGGCGAATGGATCAGCTCGATCGATCTCGAGAACACCGCGGTCGGCCATCCCGCAGTCGCCGAAGCAGCCGTGATCGGCGTCGCGCATCCGAAGTGGCAGGAACGCCCGCTGCTCGTCGTCGTGCGCAAACCGGACGCGAGCCTCACGCGCGAGGACCTCCTCGGCTGGCTCGACGGCAAGGTCGCGAAATGGTGGATCCCGGACGACGTCGTTTTCGTGCACGACCTGCCGCACACCGCGACCGGCAAAATCAGCAAGCTCGAACTGCGCAAGCGACTGGGGGATTACAGGCTGCCGAACAAGTAGCGTCCGTCACTCTGTTCAGGAGGCCGGCGGCGCCGGATAGGCAGGGAACGAGCCCCAGAGAACACCGAGAACACCGAGGGGAACATTGGATTCTGCACGCATGACGCCTCGTTCTCCCGGTGTTCTCTGTGGCAGACGACGACGCTGATGGCTCACGCCGTCGCCACGCGTGCGATGGCTACAGGGCCCCGCTCGCCGCCAGCGCCTCGATCTCGGCGTCGCTGAAGCCCCATGCGGCCAGCGCTTCCCGGTTGTTCTCGCCGGCGACCGGCGGGCGGTTGCGGATCTCCGGCGCGGTGCGGCTGAAGCGTGGCGTCGGTGCCGGTTGCACGACGCCGTCGATCTCGACGAAGGCCTTGCGTGCGACGTTGTGCGGGTGGCGCGGCGCTTCGTCGAAGTCGAGCATCGGGGCGAAACAGACATCGGTGCCTTCGAGCAGAGCACTCCATTCGTCCCGTGTCCGCGTCTTGAACACGGCGGCGAAGCGCGCCTTGAATTCCGGCCAGCGATCGGGATTCATGCGCTCGGTGAGCATGTCCGGCGCGTCGATCCCGAGACGCTGCAGCAATTCGGCATAGAACTGCGGTTCGGCGGCGGCGATCGTCACGTAGCGACCATCCTTGCAGGCGTAGACATCGTAGAAATGGGCGCCGCCGTCGATGCGGTTGCGGCCCTTGGGCTGCCACGCGCCCTGTGCGGCCATGCCGTACATCATCGTCGCGAGCAGACCGGAGCCTTCGCTCATCGCACTGTCGAGCACCTGGCCCTGGCCCGATCCGCGCGTCTCGTACAGCGCGCATGCGATCCCGAACGCGAGCATGCAGGCACCACCGGCGAAATCGCCGAGGTAGGCGAGCGGTGGCGGCGGTGGTTCACCGGGACGACCGATGACGTGCAGCGCGCCTGACAAGCCGATGTAGTTCAAATCGTGGCCGGCGGCCTGCGCGAGCGGACCGTCCTGGCCGAAGCCCGTCATGCGTCCGAATACGAGGCGCGGATTACGCGCGAGGCAGACGTCCGGGCCGAGGCCGAGCTTCTCGAGGACGCCCGGGCGGAACGGATCGATCACGGCGTCGCTGGCCGCGATCAGGCGCAGCGCGGCCGCGGCCCCGTCGGGCGACTTCAAATCCAGCGCCACCGACTGCTTGCCGCGGTTCAGCACGCCGAAACGGCCCGGATTGTAGGAATCCCAGGCCTGGCCGGCGTAGTGGGTCACGGGGTGCTTGCGGTCGATCCGTAACACTGTCGCCCCCATGTCGGCGAGCATCATGCCGCACATCGGGCCGGGCCCGATGCCTGCGAATTCGATAATCCTGACACCGTTCAACGGACCCATTCGTGACCTCTGCGAGCCTGGAAGCGGGACGGCATTGTAGCGGGCACCGGCGACGCCGCCCGCGGGTGCCAAAAATCTTTGTTGCAGAGCACTGGCGCCGCACCGACATATTTGTATGATAGGCGCCCGGCGAGCCCCCCTCCGGGGCGGGACGGCCGCCCGAGCCCCGTCACGGGGTCAGGCGCAGGGTCGAGCAACAGAATTTCCGCCATCGACACGAGGTCGAAGGTGCATGAAACAGAACGCACAGATGATGGCCGAGATGAGCGCGTCGTCGAGCGTGGTCGCCGACGGTACGGTCCGCGAACAGAACGGCAAACGCTGTATCTGCTACGACGGTTACTGGATACGGCACTACGATGTTCCCATCAACGAAGATGCCGCCCGCCGCGAACTGATCGACCAACTCACCAAACGCGTCTTTCACCACACCGAACCCGGCATCAACACCCCGGGCTACAAACTGAAGGACGCACGCGAAGCCTACGAACGCCAGACCGAGCCGCACCGTCGACGTGTCAATGCGGCGATGCTCGCCGGTGCGTTGCTGAACCGCGGCTCGGACATCTTCAACATCCTGTTCGAACTGCGCCAGCGCGGCATCGAAGTCCACTACGACAACGAACTGCTGCGTGAATGCGAATCCTGCTTTCTCGAGGCCTTTGATCTCGGCAAGCAGGTGCTCCATTACAGCGGTGAGGAAGGCCTCGACGAGCTGTGGGGCGAGCCGCTGAAAGCCTTCTACATGCCGATCCGCGATTTCTACGAATCGCGCTACATCAAGATCGCGCAGAGCATGGCGTGCATCGATCAGATCGCACGCAAGCTGGTGGGGACCTTCGACGGACTCGTCGATTTCCCAGGGATCCGCCACCGCATCGCCGCCTATGCCGCGGCGGCGAAGCTCGAAAGCGAAACGATGAAGACCGATCCCGCGATCTTCAACGTCTGGCCCGAATTCGTGGCGACAGGTGACGAACTGTTCCATTTCGAACCCGCGATCGACGACGACGGTCAGCTCGCCGCGCACGTCCAGCGGGGTCTCGAGCTGATCCGCGAAGGCAAGAAAATCATCGAGTGGGTTGCCTTCGCCCGTGTCCCGATGCCGAAAACCGCCCGCAACTTCCTCGACCGCTGCGACGTCTACGCCGCCGATATGCGCGGTCCCGCGCACGTTTGAACACTGCCGATCTCGATGAATTGCGCGCGCTGCTGGGCGCGCCCGGCGTGCTGCACGAGGCTGCCGACACGGCGCGCTACGGCAGCGACGAGCGTCGGCTCTATCACGGTCGCGCCGCCGTCGTGCTGCGGCCGGCGTCGACGCACGAACTCGCACGCGCCGTCGGCTGGTGCCATGCGCGCCGGATCGCGATGGTTCCGCACGGTGGCAATACCGGTTATTGCGGAGGCGCGACGCCCGACGAGTCCGGCACGCAGGCCGTGATCTCGCTCGAACGCATGCGGCGCGTGCGCAGCGTCGAGAAGGAGGCCTTCGCGATGACCGTCGACGCCGGCATGACGCTCGCCGCCGTGCAGGCGGCGGCGGCCGACGCCGGCCTGCTGTTTCCGTTGAGCATGGGCTCCGAAGGCACTGCGCAGATCGGCGGTGCGCTGTCGACCAACGCCGGTGGCGTCGCGGTGCTGCGTTATGGCACGGCGCGGGATCTCGTGCTCGGTCTCGAAGTCGTACTGCCGGATGGCCGGGTGTGGGACGGTCTGCGCTGCCTGCGCAAGGACAACACGGGCTACGACCTCCGGCAGTGCTTCATCGGTGCCGAAGGGACGCTCGGCATCATCACGGCGGCGGTGCTGAAGCTGTTCCCGGCCCAGGCGCAATGCGAGACCGCGTGGCTCGGCGTGCGCGATCTGGCGGCTGCCTGTCGCGTGCTGTCGGCGCTGCGCCGGCGGCTCGGGGACTGCATGTCGTCGTTCGAATACCTGAGTGCGGCCTCGCTCGGCCACGTGCTCGCCCACGTACCCGACGTGCAGGCGCCGCCGGTTGCGGCCGACGCGCATCTGCTCGTCGAATTCACGGCAGGCGAGGGCGATGCGCTGCGCGGCGATGTCGAGCGCGCACTGCTCGCGCTCGTCGAAGCCGACGACGTCACCGACGTGGTGATCGCTCAGCATGAGAAGCAACGGCGCAGCTTCTGGCGTCTGCGCGAAAGCGTGCCGGTGGCGGAGAAGGCACTCGGCGGATCGATCAAGCACGACGTGTCCGTGCGCATCGACCGCCTGCCGCTGCTCGCACAGCGGGCGAGTGCGGCCGTGCTCGCGCACGTGCCCACGGCGCGGCTGTCGATCTACGGCCACGTCGGTGACGGCAACCTGCACTTCAATGTGCTCGCGCCGGCCGACGTCGCCCCCGACACCTTCAAGGCGGCGCACGGCGAGGCGCTCTCGGCGCTCGTGCACGGCGTTGCGCATGAACTCGACGGCAGCTTCAGTGCCGAACACGGCGTCGGCAAGCTCAAACGCGAGCTGTTGGTCGCGTCCGAAGGGCCGGTCGCAATCGCACTGATGCAGGCCCTCAAGCACGCATTCGATCCGCTCGGCCTGATGAACCCTGGCAAGGTGCTCGCGCACTGAACGAGCGAGCCTGCGCCAGCACCCGAATCCTTCTCGAACGTCGCGGAGTCGATAGAGCAGATGTCAGCCACCTGGGATTACACCATTGTCGGTGCCGGCATCGTCGGTCTCGCCGTTGCCCGCGCGCTCCAGCAGCGCGAGCCGCGGGCGAGCGTCCTCGTGGTCGAGAAGGAAATGTCGGTCGCCGCCCATCAGACCGGCCACAACAGCGGCGTGATCCACGCCGGCATCTACTACGAGCCCGGCACGCTCAAGGCCCGGCTGTGCCGGGCGGGTCTCGAACGCACGATTGCCTACTGCCGCGAACACGACATCGCCTACACACAATGCGGCAAGCTGATCGTCGCCGTCGATGCGATCGAGATGCAGCGTCTGCGCGCGCTGTACGAGCGTGCCGAGGCGAACGGCGTGCCCGTCGCGTGGCTCGGCGCCGCCGAACTGCGCGAACGCGAGCCGGCCGTCACCGGCCTCGGCGCACTGCTCGCGAGCGAGACCGGCATCGTCGACTATCCCGGGATGTGTCGCAGCCTCGCTGCCGGAATTGCGTCACACGGCGAAATCCGCCACGGCGTCGAGGTGCAGGCGATCCGCGAAGAGACCGGGACCGTCCACCTCGAGACCACCGCCGCGACGGTCGCGACCAGGCGACTGGTCGTGTGTGGCGGACTGCAGGCGGATCGCCTGCTGCGCGCGAGCGGCCAACCGGTCGATTTCGCGATCGTGCCGTTCCGCGGCGACTATTTCGCATTGCCGGCGTCGCGGCGCGATCTCGTCAAGCACCTGATCTACCCCGTACCCGATCCGGTGCTGCCATTCCTCGGCATCCATCTCACGCGGATGATCAATGGATCCATCACGGTCGGGCCGAGCGCGATGCTGGCGTTCGCCCGCGAGCGCTATACGCGCACCGCCGTCGACGTGCGTGATCTCGTCGATGCGTTCCGCTTCCCCGGCACGTGGCGCGTGCTCGCGCGCTATCCGGCCGCGGGTCTGAAGGAACTCGGTTACGCATTGAGCCCGGCTCGCTATCTCCAGGCCGTCCAGCGCTACTGTCCGTCGTTGACGCTCGCCGACCTGCGGCCGTATCAGTCCGGGATCCGTGCCCAGGCCGTGAGCGCGGACGGCAGGTTGATCCACGATTTCCTGCTGCGCCGGACACCACGCACGCTGCATGTCTGCAACGCGCCGTCGCCGGCCGCCACCGCGGCGCTGCCGATTGCCGATGAAATCGTCGCGCGCCTGTGCGGACCAGTGTGATGGACCTCGCCATCAAGAGCGGCCGCGCGACGGACACCAGCGTGGACGCACACGCATGAAACGGCACCCGGGACTGATCACGCTGGCGCGCGAACATCATGCGGCACTGCTGCTGGCCAGGCAGGCACGGCGCGTCGGGGCCGCTGCCGCAGCCGATGCCGGCGGCCAAGCGGTGGCGGTGGCGCGGACGTTCGCCGCGGAACTCGGTCCTCATTTCCAGGTGGAGGAGGAGGGCCTTTTGCCGGCACTGGCGGCTGCCGGCGAGGATGTACTCGTCGCGCGCACGCTGGCCGAGCACGCGACACTGCGCGCGCTGGCCGAGCGGCTCGCCGGTGGGGATGCCAGCACACTGTGCGAATTCGGCGCGGTGCTGGCGGCGCATATCCGTTTCGAGGACCGTGAGCTCTTTCCCCGTGCCGAAGCGATCCTGCCGTCCGACATGCTGGCTTCCATCGACATGCGCTGAATGCGTCATTCAGTGATCTGCGTCGACGGATTGCCGCTGGTTCCCGCGCCGGCGCAAGGCTAGACTCCGGGTCCGATACACCCGACCGATTCCGCTGCCGGCGCCACCGGCGCGGATCACAACCCCGATCTGGAGGAAGCGTGATGGAAAACGGCGTCGTCATTGCGGGCCTGGCCCGTACGCCGATGGGCGGCATGCAGGGCGTGTTCACCTCCGTGCCTGCGCCGAAGCTCGGCGCCGCGGCCATCCGGGCTGCACTCGAACGCGCGGGCATCAAGCCCGATGCCGTCGATGAAACGATCATGGGCTGCGTGCTCCCGGCCGGCCTCGGCCAGGCACCGGCACGACAGGCGTCGTTGGACGCCGGCTTGCCGGTCGCCGTCGGCTGCACCACGATCAACAAGATGTGCGGCTCGGGCATGAAGGCCGTGATGCAGGGCTTCGATGCGATCGTCGCCGGCTCGGCCGCCGTCGTCGTTGCCGGCGGCATGGAAAGCATGACGAACGCGCCCTACCTGCTGCCGAAGGTACGCAGCGGGCTGCGCCTGGGGCATGGCGAAGTGCTCGATCACATGTTCTTCGACGGCCTCGAGGACGCCTACGAGCGCGGTCGCCTGATGGGCACCTACGCCGAAGATTGCGCGCGTAAATATGCCTTCAGCCGTCAGGCTCAGGACGAATACGCGATCACCTCGCTGAAGCGTGCGCAGGATGCAATCAAATCCGGCGCGTTCAAGGCCGAAATCGTGCCCGTCACGCTGAAGGACGGCACGGTCGTCGATACCGACGAGCAGCCGGGCAAGGCGAAGCTCGACAAGATCCCGCAATTGAAGCCCGCGTTCGCCAAGGACGGCAGCGTGACCGCCGCGAATTCGAGTTCGATTTCCGACGGTGCCGCCGCGGTGGTCCTGACCTCAACCGCGCAGGCCGCGACGCTCGGCGTGAAGCCGCTGGCGCGGATTCTCGGGCACGCGACGCATGCACAGGAGCCGGGCTGGTTCACGACCGCGCCAGTCGCGGCGATCCAGAAGCTGCTGAAAAAGGTCGGCTGGACGGTGCAGGACGTCGATCTCTTCGAGGTCAACGAGGCGTTCGCGGTGGTGGCGATGGCGGCGATGAAGGATCTCTCGATCCCGCACGAGAAGCTCAATATTCGCGGTGGCGCCTGCGCCCTCGGGCATCCGGTCGGCGCCTCGGGCGCGCGCATCATCGTGACGCTGGTCCATGCGCT
>JADZCB010000115.1 GCA_020851775.1 Gammaproteobacteria bacterium | reverse complement strand
CGCCGCCGTACTTCTTCGCCGTCACCACCGTCAGCGCCGCCGTCAGCGTCGTCTTCCCGTGGTCAACGTGACCGATCGTCCCCACGTTCACGTGCGGTTTCGTTCTTTCGAATTTTCCCTTGGCCATCTTTACCCCCTGGGAAGTACCGTTCGCGACTCAGTGCCGCGGGCGGCAGGCAAAAAACAACAAATCCAGTATCCCGAAAACGTGGAGCCCATAACCGGAATCGAACCGGTGACCTCTTCCTTACCAAGGAAGTGCTCTACCGACTGAGCTATATGGGCGGCTGTCCTGTGGGCCCCGCCCTGCGACGCCCTTGCATACCTTGCCCTCGGCTCCACCGCGCCTGCGGCGCCGTCTGGAGCGGGTGATGGGAATCGAACCCACACCATCAGCTTGGAAGGCTGAGGTTCTACCATTGAACTACACCCGCCCTGCCAGCCAGCCGCCGGAAAACCTGTCGGGACCGAGCGATCCGCCGCACCCGTCGCCGTCGCGAAGGATGGTGGAGGGGGAAGGATTCGAACCTTCGAAGGCAGAGCCGGCAGATTTACAGTCTGCTCCCGTTGACCGCTTGGGTACCCCTCCAAAACGGTAGCCAGAAATTGTCGTAAGTTGACCTCGCGCTGTCAACGTCGAATTGCATCCGCCGCAGCCACCGCCGGCATTGCGAGTGCCCGCGGCCTATCCGGCAGCGTGCTTACGTTGTGCCGACGTCTTTTTGGCGACGCGCTTGGCGGCTTTCTTTGCCGCCGCCTGCGGCTTGGGCTTCGCCTGTGTTTTCGACGCGGCTTTTGCCTTGGCGACCGTCTTCCTCACTGACGGCGTGGCCGAACCGGCCGTCTTTTCGGGTGCCGTTTTCGAGGCCGCACGGGACGCCGGTTTGGCGTTCTTGCGGCCGCGCCCGAACGCAGGCCTGGCCGTCGCGAGCAGTTCGACACACTGGGCAAGCGTCAACGCTGCCGGCTCCAAGTCCTTGGGCAGTCTTGCATTTTTTTCGCCGTCCGTGACATAGGGTCCGAAGCGGCCGTTCAATACCCGCACCGGTGAGTCGGGGAAAGTCCGCAGCTCGCGGGCGGCATCCGCGGCTTTCTTGGCCTCGATCAGTTCGATCGCACGCGCCAGTGTCACGGTGTATGGATCGTCGTCGCCCTTCAGCGAGACGAACTTGTCGCCGTATCTCACATAGGGGCCGAAGCGGCCGATGTTGGCCGACACGGCGAGGCCTTCGGGCGTCTGTCCGAGCTGGCGTGGCAACTTGGTGAGCGCCAGAGCTTCATCGAGCGTGATGGTGTCGATACGCTGACCTGACCGCAGACCGAAGAACTTCGGCTTCGCGTTCTCGTCGTCCGGATCACCGACGGCGATGTATGGGCCGTAACGACCCATGCGGGCCGAGACGGGCAGGCCGGACACGGGGTCGGTCCCTAGCTGCCGCGCCTGCATTGCCTCCTTGCGCGACACGCTGACTTCCTTGTCCTGCACGGTCTCCCGAAACGGTTCCCAAAACTCCCTGAGCAGCGGTATCCAATCCTTTTCGCCGCGCGACACGGCGTCGAGCTCGTCCTCGAGTCTGGCCGTGAAATCGTAGTCGACGTAATGACCGAAATGACTCGTCAGAAAGTTGTTGACGATGCGGCCGATGTCCGTCGGACAGAAGCGCTTGCTCGTAAGTTCGACATAATCCCGCTGCAGCAGCGTGGAAATGATCGACGCGTATGTCGAGGGACGCCCGATACCGTATTCCTCCAGCGTCTTTACCAGGCTGGCTTCCGAATAGCGCGGCGGTGGCTCGGTGAAATGCTGATCGATCCGGACCGCGTCGAGCTTGACCTTCTCGCCTTCCTTCATGGCCGGCAGCGCCCCGCCTTCTTCCGCGTGCGCGTCCTCGTCCTCGCTTTCGGCGTAGACGGCGAGGAAACCTGGTTCGGCGACGGTGACGCCGGTCGCACGGAACACGGCGTCGCCCTCCGCTTTCAACTCGGCGGCGACGGCATCGATCAGCGCCGGGCTCATCTGGCACGCCACGGTACGCTTCCAGATCAGCTCGTAAAGCTTGAACAGATCCGGTGCGAGGTGCGATTTCAGGGCTTTGGGCGTGCGCAGCACGGAAGTCGGCCGGATCGCCTCGTGCGCTTCCTGCGCGTTCTTCGACTTCGTCTTGTAGACATGCGGTTTCGGTGGCACCGCCGCCGCGCCGAATTCGCGCTGGATGAAACCGCGCAGTTCATCGAGCGCCTCCTGCGCGAGATTCACCGAGTCGGTACGCATATACGTGATCAGGCCTTCGGCCCCGTTGCCGATGTCGACGCCTTCATAAAGCTGCTGGGCCACCCGCATCGCACGCTGGGCGGTGAACCCGAGCTTGCGCACGGCTTCCTGTTGCAGCGTGGAAGTGATGAATGGGGGCGCCGGATTGCGCCTGCGCTGCTTCTTCTCGATCGAGATGACGGTGAATTGACCGTCCGTGCCAGCGAGGATTGCCGTGCGCACGGCTTCGGCCTGCTGCTGATCGACGATCGAGAACTGCTTGATCTTTTCGCCACCGAATCGCGCCAGCTTGGCGCTGAACGCACCCGCGGCGGCCGTCATGTCGGCATCGACCGTCCAGTATTCGCGCGGCTTGAACTTCTCGATTTCCGCTTCGCGTTCGCAGATCAGGCGCAGTGCCGGGCTCTGCACGCGACCTGCTGACAGACCGCGGCGGATCTTCTTCCACAGCAGCGGCGAGAGATTGAAGCCGACGAGATAATCGAGCGCACGGCGCGCCTGCTGTGCATTGACCAGATCGGTCGAGATCTCGCGCGGATTGGCCACCGCCTCGGCGATCGCCCGCGGCGTAATCTCGTGGAAGATGACGCGACAGACCTTCTTGCCGTCGAGCGCCTTGCGCTCCTTCAACAGTTCGAGAATATGCCAGGAGATCGCCTCGCCTTCGCGGTCGAGGTCGGTCGCGAGGTAAAGCGCGTCGGCCTTCTTCGCCGACCTGGTGATCGCATCGACATACTTGGCGTTACGTTCGATGATCTCGTAGGTCATCGAAAAATCGTGATCCGTGTCGACCGCGCCTTCTTTCGGCAGCAGGTCGCGTACGTGGCCGTAGGAGGCGAGCACGTCGAAGCCCGGCCCCAGGTATTTCTTGATTGTCGTCGCCTTGGCCGGAGACTCGACGATGACCAGGTTGTGCCCCATCGGACTGAACTGAACCCTAATGTTGAATCCGGGTGGACGAACGGCGGCGCAGGACCGCGCTCAGTGCAGGAATCCGTAGGCGCCCTCGTTGACGAGGTCTTCCATGGAGAAGTACGCCTCTTCCTGGCCCGGCATGTTGAACAGCACCATCAGCACGATCCACTTGAGCTGCTCGACGTCGATGGTTTCGGCATCAAGCGCCATCACGCGGTCGATGACGAGTTCGCGCGTTGTGGCTGCCAGTACACCAGTCGACTCGAGATAGAGCAGGAACCCCTGACAGTCGGGGTCGAGCTTCTGCTGCTCGTCGACGGAGAAGCAGCGGTGCGAGGTGGATTGCTCGAGCACGGACTCGGCGACGTTGTCGTGGTTCCAGGCCAGATCCTTCAGCCAGTCGAGTGCCCGACGAACCACACCGGATTCGAAGCCCGCCTCGCGCAGCGAACCGCGCAGGCGGTCGTGGTCGTCGAGGATATCGACATCGTCATCGGCGTAGTGCTCGAAAATATAAATGAGGACGTCGATCACCGAATGATTCATGGTTCGTCTCGGAGCGCGGGTGGCGGCGATTCGCAGTCTGAGGGCATATTCGCGAGGCCCACTCGCGCAATGGACGGTTGGTCGTCCGTATCATGCACGGACTCAAGCGGGAATCTTTCCGGTGCGGACGTAGACACCGCCGCCGACGGCGCGTACTACCCCCTCCATCTCGAGCGCGGTCAGGATGGATGAAACCTCCGGGGCCGTCAATCCGCAGGCTTCGACGATGCGATCGATGCCACGCGGCTCGAAATCGCACGCCGAATAAACGCGGCGCGCGGCGGTTGGGAGCGCATCCAGCGCGTCGGCGGACGTGTCTGCCATGCCGGTACATGACCGTGCATGCAGTCTTCCGTTGCAGCCCGGCACGGCGTCCAGAATATCGGCCACCGTCTCGACGAGCGTCGCACCATCGCGGATCAGTGCATGGCAACCGCGGCTCAACGGGTTGCGGACAGCACCCGGGACGGCGAACACCTCACGTCCCTGGTCCAGTGCGTGGCGCGCAGTGACCAACGAACCGCTCGATACGGCGGCTTCGACTACGAGCACACCCAGCGCGAGACCGCTGATAATCCGGTTGCGACGAGGGAAATGCCCCGGCCGGGGACCGATGCCCAGCGGGAATTCCGAAATCATGGCCCCTCTCGCCCGGATCGCTTCGGCCAGCGCGGCATGCTGGCGCGGGTAGAGTCTATCGATCCCGCAGCCGAAGACGGCTAGCGTCGTGCCGCCGGCCGCGAGCGCGCCCGCATGCGCAGCGCCGTCGATGCCGAGCGCGAGGCCGCTGGTCACGGCGAAGCCGGCCTGAACCAGTTGGCCCGCGATCTCGGCTGCGAATTCGCGTGCGGACAGCGTCGCGCGACGACTGCCGACGATCGCGATTTGTGGCGTCTCCAACGCCGCCAGGCATCCCTCGACGTAGAGCAGTGGCGGCGGGTCCGGGATCGCGGCGAGCAGCGACGGATATGCGGGGTCGTCCAACAACAGCAGCCGACGCAGCGGGGTCTGCAACCAATCCGCCGTACGCTCGCCGGCGCTCCAATCGGCACCCAGACCGAACCGGCGCAGCGTCGCGCGCACGAATTCGGCCTGGCCGTCGTGGCCACCCGCTGCTGCGGGGAGCGCGCGCAGCCCGCACACTGCCTCGGCGAGCCGCGCCGGACGCGTATCGAGCGCGGCATGCAGGACGCCGGCGTGGAACGCCAGCGCGATGTCCGATCCATTGTCCATCGCCCCGCATGCTAGCCTGCCGTGGCGCGGGCGGCATGCAGGGCGAAGTGTCAGTCGGCCCGACTCAGGGGTTGCTCAGCTTGTCGAGCACGTGGACCGGCCGCTGCGTGTTCATCACGAGCGCGTAGCTGACCTGATCGAAGGTGCGGAACACGAGGACTTCACCGGCGCGCTCCTCCGGCAACTGGATCCTGACCGGCGCACCGCCGATGCGTTCGCCAAGGGCCTTGTCGATCCCGAGCTTCGCGTCGCGCAGGTCGTTGGCCACGCCATCGAAGAAGCGGCCCACGGACGATGGATTCTCGAGTTCCTGCCGCTTCAAATCGGCGAGACGTTCGCGATGTGCCATCTCGGTGCCAATCGGATCGGTGATCTCCTGGCCGCGCTGGAAAATCGCGAGCACGTGGCCGGGTTCGAGTCCGTCAGCCGTCCCCTTGTTGACGACGACGACGTTGTGCTGGCCGATTTGCGACACGCCGTCGATAACCGAAATGATCCGACCCTGGATTTCGGTCTCCGGCGCACGCGGCACGAAATCGGGGTATTCATCGAGCTCCTGCGGCATCAGACGGTCGCCCTTCAGGACTTCACGGTTGGTCCATGTCAACACGCCGGTCGCGGGATCGCCGAGACTGTGGAGCTGCATGTCGGCCACATGCAGCGCCTCGTAGCCGAGGATCGCGCCGGATTCCGGATCCTTGTAAGCGCCGCCCGGGCGGAAGACGCTGTATTTCGCGGCCGGGTGCTCGGGCAGCCCGCGCACATAGATGCGTCCGCCTTGGCCGACCGCGAGATGCTCGTCCTGACTCCCGACGACGTAGGCCGCGCCTTCGATGTCCGCTTCCGAAACGACCTTCGGCCGGCTCAGAAACTGATGGATGGCGTCGAGCGGTATCGGCGGGATCGCGTCGTCATGCGGGGATTCCCGCACCGTCGGTGACAGTTTGACGAGCCGCCCGCCGAGCGCCTTCGCGCCGCGACTCAGGCTCAGGATCGGCTTGCCGTCCTGATAACTCAGCGAAATCAGGTCGCCGGGATAGATCAGGTGCGGGTTTTCGATATGCGGATTGACCTGCCAGATATCGGGCCACTGCCAGGGGTGGTGCAGAAAACGACCGGCGATGTCCCACAGCGTGTCGCCGCGCACGACGGTGTAAGTCTGAGGCGCGGCGGGATTCAGCACGATTTCGTCCGCCGCCGCGGTGGCCAGCACACAGGCCAGACACATAGAAATTAGAAATTTTCTATGCATTTCAATGCTCTTAAGCACATAGGTTAATGTAGTTTAGCAGAAAAACGGCAAAATACGATCACCTCGCCTCCGACTCCGGCACCGGCCCGTTTCGTGTTGAAAGATCAGTGCCTTAACCCTATCCTTCCGGGCAGGTCAAGGACCGTTTTTATCATGGCGATATTGCAGATTCTCCATTTTCCCGACCCTCGTCTGAGGACGATCGCAAAGCCCGTTTCCGTGTTTGGTGACGATATTCAGCGCATCGTTGCCGACATGTTCGAGACCATGTATGCAGCGCCAGGCGTCGGACTCGCCGCGACCCAGGTCAACATTCCGAAGCGCATTCTCGTCACCGACACCTCCCGCGACGGCAGCGATCCGCGGTGTTTCATCAATCCGCAGATCATCGAGGCGCGCGGTACCGAACAGATGGAGGAAGGATGTCTGTCCGTCCCGGACGTGTTCGAAACGGTCGAGCGGGCAGAGTCAGTGAAGGTGCAGGCCTTCGATCAGTACGGCATGCCATTCGAAGTGGAACTCGACGGACTCCTCGCCGTGTGCGTCCAGCACGAAATCGATCATCTCGATGGCAAGCTGTTCGTCGATCGACTATCGCCGCTGAAACGCTCGCGTATCCGTCGCAAGTTCGAAAAAGCGCAGAAACAGGCGCTGTGAGGCGGGACGCCGCCCCAGCGGTGTCGTCCTCCGGCTCTTTCCATCCACCAAAACGGCACCGCGCACTGCGCGGACACTTCGATGCGTCAGCTTGATGTGATCTTCGCGGGCACGCCCGCCTTTGCGGTGCCGGCATTCGAAGCGCTGTGCGAACATCCGGCCGTTACCGTTCGCGCCGTGTATACCCAGCCCGATCGGCCCGCCGGCCGCGGACAGGCATTACGTGGGAGCGAGGTAAAACGCGCCGCCCTCGCACGAGGTCTGCCGCTTGAGCAGCCGGCGTCGATGCGCGAAGCGGATGCGATCGAACAGTTCGTCGCCCGACGGTGCGATCTTTTGGTCGTCGCAGCCTACGGCCAGATCCTGCCGGCAGCCGTCATCGATGCGCCCCGCCTCGGCACGATCAACGTGCATGCCTCACTGTTGCCACGCTGGCGCGGCGCCGCACCGATTCAACGTGCGTTGATGGCGGGCGACACGCACACCGGCATCACGATCATGCGGGTCGTACCAAAGCTCGATGCAGGCCCGATGCTGCTGCGGATCGCCACGCCGATCGCCGCCGACGAGACCGGCGGTTCGCTCCACGACCGGCTCGCCGCACTTGGCGGTGTCGCGCTGCGCGAGGCGCTCGACGCCATCGCTGCCGGTGAGGTGCGCGAGGAACCCCAGGATGAGGCGCTCGTCACCTACGCGCGCAAGATCGAGCGCGCCGATCGTCTGATCGACTGGCACGACGATGCCTCGACGATCGAGCGCCGCATTCGTGCCCTCAGTCCCGCGCCGCTCGCGGTGGCGACACTGGGCGAGCTCAGTGTGAACATCGTCGCGGCCGAGCGCGTCATGGATCGGCATACGGCCGCGGCGGGCATGCTCATGGCCGTCGGCGACGACGACCTCGTCGTTCGCTGTGGCGTCGATGCACTGCGCCTCATTCGCGTGCAACCCGCGGGCAAGCGCGCAATGAGCGTGCGCGAATTCCTCAACGGCTATCGCCGGCAGTTGCCACGTTGACTGCGCGCCGTCCGCTGTCTACGCGCGCACACGTCGCGCGGGTCCTGGTGCGAGTCATCCACGCCGGCGCGCTGCTCGATCACGAAATGGAACTCGCGCGCCAACAACTTTCGGATCCGCGCGATCAGGGTTTCGTGCAGGAGTGTGCCTATGGCGTACTGCGCCACTATTACGCGCTGCGACGGCGGCTCGGAACCTTGCTCGCCAAACCGCTGAAGAAGCGCGACGCGGAAATCGAAGCACTGCTGATGAGCGGGCTCTACCAGTTGTTCGTACTCGGAACACCGGCACACGCGGTCGTCGACGGCTCGGCGAGTGCGTGCCGCGAACTCGACCGCGCGTGGGCAACGGCGCTGGTCAATGCGATCCTGCGCGGTTCATTGCGCAATGTCGCCGCTGCCGGACCTGGCGATGATGACCAGGAAGCGCGCTGGAATCATCCGCGCTGGCTGATCGACGCGATTGTGGCGGCCTATCCAGCGCACTATCCGGCGATACTGGAAGCGAACATCGCGCGGCCGCCATTCACGCTGCGTGTCAACCGCCGGCGCGGCGACCGTCTCGCCTACCGTGCCGAGCTCGAGGCGGCCGGCTTCGCCGCCTACCTGCTTCCCGACTGCGCGGACGGCCTCGTCGTCGAGACACCGGTGCCCGTCGCACGCCTGCCCGGCTTCGCGGCAGGTCGCGTATCGGTACAGGACGGTGCCGCACAACTCGCGGCGTCTCTGCTCGGTGCGAAACCCGGCCATCGCATACTCGATGCGTGCGCCGCGCCGGGCGGCAAGACGATGCATCTGCTGGAAACCGTCGACGATATCGCGGTCACGGCGCTGGACGTCGATACGGCACGTCTCGCGCGCGTCCGTGACAATGCCCGTCGCCTCGGTCTGGATTGCGATGTCGTCATCGGCGATGCGACGATCCCGGCCACCTGGTGGGACGGGCAGGCCTACGATCGCATTCTGTTGGACGCACCGTGCTCGGCGACCGGCGTCATCAGGCGCCATCCCGATATCAAACTTCACCGCCAACCGGCGGACATTCCTGCCCTCACCGCTCGGCAGGGTGCGATCTTCGACGCGCTGTGGCCGCTGCTGCGCGAGGGCGGTAAGCTCCTTTACGCCACGTGTTCGATCCTGCCGCAGGAAAACGCTGCGGTCGTCGCGGCAGCCCTCGCACGCCATCCGGATGCTGCAGTCGAAACGCTACACCTGGATTGTGGCGTCCCGCTGCGCCACGGTCGCCAGGTGCTGCCCGGCGAACACGACATGGACGGCTTCTACTACTGCCTCATCGGAAAAACCGCGCATGCCTGAGCGCCGTCCGTTCCTGCCACGTGCCACCTGGCCGGGCTTCCTGCTGTTCTTCGTCGCCTGCCTGATGCAACCGGCTGCGGCGCGCGACATCGACGTGCGCTCGCTTACCTCGCGCATCGACGCCGGTCGTTTCGTGATCGATGCCCTGCTCGACGTGCGCCTGACCCGCAACACCCGCGAAGCCCTCGACAACGGCATCACGCTGCAATTCGTGCTCGAGACGCGACTTTTGCGACCCCGCCGTCTGTGGTGGGACGGTGAACTGTCGAACGACGCGCGCCGCTTTCTGCTCTCGCGCCATGCGCTCGCCGACGGCTACCTCCTTGGCGAGGTCGGCGGCGATCGCCAGCAGACGTACAAGCGGCTCGACGAAGCGCTGCAGGCGCTCGGCACCCTCGACGGCTACATCGCCGGCGTCATCGAGGATCCGCAGCCGCCTCGTCAATACCGGGGGCGGCTGCGGCTGCGGCTCGACATCGAGGCGTTGCCGGCACCATTGCGACCGATCGCCTACGTGTCGCCGAGCTGGCGGATATCGTCGGGCTGGTACGAATGGGCCTTCGCCCGATGACGCCGCGGCTCGCCGTCGTCGGCACCGCCGGTCTGCTGAGCGTCTCGCTGCTCGGCTCGCTGGTGCTGATGACCGCCGCGATTCAGAACTCGGCGCGCTTCGGCGCGCTGTTCTCGGTGATGCTGATCACCAACGTGCTCGGCCTCGTCGCCTTCGTCGGCATCATCATCATCAATGTGCGCGATCTCGTGCGCCGACTGCGGCAACGCCAACCCGGCGCGCGGCTGACACTGCGCATGCTGATCATTTTCGTCGCGCTGTCGGTGCTGCCGATCGTCGTGCTCTACGGCTTCTCGTTGAACCTGCTGACACGAGGCGTCGATAGCTGGTTCGACGTACGCATCGGCGAAGCGCTCGATGACGCACTGGAGCTGGGTCGCGGTGCACTCGATCTCCGGATGCGCGAAGTGTTGAACCAGATTGAGAAGATTGCCGAGGAAATCAGTTTCGGCTCGGAGCCGAGCACCGTGCTCAATCTCGACGCGCTGCGTAATCCCGGCAGCACCATCGTCGCCGAAAGCTGGGATCCCGGCCCGAACGATCTCGATCTCTTGCGACGCCGCGCCGGTGCCGAGGAACTCGCGATCGTCACCGTACAGGGCAGACTGCTCGAATCGAGCAGCAGCGGCACCGATCTCGTGCCGAACCTGCCGTCGGCGGCGACGCTGCTGCAGGTCAAGCAGGGACGCAGTTACATCGGCCTCGAACCGATCGGCACCGAAGGGCTCTACATCCGCGTGGCCGTCGCGATTGCCGATAATGCGGATCGCGGCGGCCGCATCCTGCAGGCGCTTTATCCCGTCGCCGCCCGGATGGATGAACTCGCGACCAGCGTCGAAACGGCGCACGCGAAGTACAACGAGCTCGTGTACCTGCGGCAGAAACTCCAGCTCAGCTTCGCGATGACGCTGACGCTGGTGCTGTTGTCGAGCGTGGCGACGGCGATCTGGGCCGCGTTCCTGTCGGCACGGCGCCTGTCGGAGCCGATCAGCGATCTCGCGGCCGGTACGGCAGCCGTCGCCGCCGGCGACTACGAGACGACGCTGCCGGTGACGACCAGCGACGACATGGGCTTTCTCGTCAGCTCGTTCAACGCGATGACCCGCCGCATCGCCGTCGCCCGTGACGAGATAGAACAGCAGCACCGTTATCTGAATACATTGTTGAGCCAGCTCTCGTCGGGCGTGCTCGCGCTCGACGCACAGGGCTGCGTAACGACTCTGAACGATGCCGGTCGGCGCATCCTCGACATCGGCGACGGTACGCTCGCGAACGAACCACTCGCCGCCCTCGTCGATCGCCGCGAACACCTGCGTCCCTTCGTCGAGGCCGTACAGCCGCAGCTCGCGCAGTCGTCGCAGCACTGGCAGCAGGAAGTTCAGATCTTCAGTCGCACCGGCCGGCGCGTGCTGATGTGCCGCGGCTCGAACATGTCGGGCGAGAGCACGCAGGATGCCGGGTACGTCGTGGTCTTCGATGATGTCACCGTCCTGCTCCAGGGCCAGCGGGATGCCGCCTGGTCGGAAGTGGCGCGCCGACTCGCGCACGAGATCAAGAATCCCTTGACGCCAATCCAGCTCTCCGCAGAACGCCTGCGCCAGAAGTATCTGGGCAAGATGCCGCCGGCGGATGCCGAGACGCTCGACCGTCTGACGACCACGATCGTGCAGCAGGTCGACACCATGAAGTCGATGGTGAACACCTTTTCCGACTACGCGCGGACACCGACCATCAACCCTGGCAAGACCGATCTGAATCAGCTCGTTTCGGCGGTCGTCGATCTCTATCGCACGGCGAATCCCGAAACGGCGTTCGAGACCGCCTTCTCGGCCGAGCTGCCGCCGGCTTCGGTCGATGCCGGTCGCCTGCGGCAGGTGTTCAACAACCTGATCAAGAACGCCCTCGAAGCCTCGGCCGGGACCCAGGTCGCGCCGCAGGTCTTCGTCTCGACCAGGCGGATGAATTCCGACGCCGGCGACTACGTCGAGATCCGCATCGAAGACCGCGGCGAAGGCATCCCGGAAAACCTGCTCGGCAACCTGTTCGAGCCCTATGTCACGAGCAAATCGAAGGGCACGGGCCTGGGACTGGCGATCGTGAAGAAGATCGTCGAAGAGCACGGCGGGCTCGTGACGCTCGTGAACAACGACGGGCCGGGTGCCTGCGCTACTATACGACTCCCGCTGGACGGCAAGGATGCCCCGGCCGGTGCCGTGGACAACAGGAGGGCCTCATGACCACACGCCATATCCTGGTCGTGGACGACGAACCCGACATTCGGGTCCTGCTGAAGGAAATCCTCGACGACGAAGGCTTCGATGTCGCCGTCGCCGAAAATGCCGCGCAGGCGCGCGAAGCCCGCCGTCAGCGCCGGCCCGACCTGGTGCTGCTCGATATCTGGATGCCGGACACCGACGGCATCTCACTGCTGAAGGAATGGTCGGCAGACAGTCATCTCGACGTGCCCGTCATCATGATGTCGGGGCACGGTACCGTCGAGACGGCCGTCGAGGCGACGCGACTCGGCGCCTACGACTTCATCGAGAAGCCGTTGTCGATCGCGAAGCTGCTGATCACAGTGCAACGTGCGCTCGAGAACGCCAACCTCCAGCGGGAGAACCTCGGCCTGCGGCGCTCGGCACCGCCGCTCGCCGAACCGATCGGCCGCAGCCGCGCGATGGAGCAGTTGCGCGCGAGCGTGCTGCGGATCGCCCAGCACAAGACCGCCGTGTTCATCACCGGCGAATCGGGCAGCGGCAAGGAAGTCGTCGCGCGTTTTCTGCATCAACACAGTCCGCGCGCGAACGGTCCGTTCGTCGCGGTCGGCGTCGCCGGGCTCGCACGCGAGAATCCGGACGCCGAACTGTTCGGTACCGAGACCGACGGCCACGTCACCTACGGCTCGCTCGAGCAGGCAAACGGCGGCACGCTGTTCCTCAAGGACATCGCAGACATGGATCTGAGTACGCAGGCGCGCCTGCTCTCGGCGCTCGAGCAGCAGGCGATGCTGCGCGTCGGCGGTCGCGAAGCGGTACCGATCGATGTCCGCATCGTCGCCGCGACCCGTCGCGATCTCCAGGCCGAAGTGAACGCCGGCCGTTTCCGCGACGACTTGTTCTATCACCTGAACGTCGTACCGCTGCGGGTGCCGTCTCTGCACGATCGCATCGAGGATCTCGACGACCTCCTGACCCACTACCTCGACTATTTCGTCAACAATGAAGGCCTGCAACGACGCGATTTCTCGCCTGGCGCGAAGGCCCGGATGCGCGATTACCGCTGGCCGGGCAACGTGCGCGAGCTGCGCAATCTCGTCCAGCGATTGCTGATTCTCGGCAACGGCGAAACCGTCGAAGGGCAGGAAATCAGCTCTGCACTCGGCATCCGCGCGCCTGCCGAAGCCGACGCGGTGCCGCCCGGATACGACCTTCCGCTACGCGAGGCGCGCGAGCGCTTCGAAAAGCACTATCTCGAATACCAGCTCCATGCATGCGAAGGGAGCGTCAGCAAGGTCGCCGAGCGCGTCGGCATCGAACGTACGCATCTCTACCGCAAGCTGCGCAGTCTCGGCATCGATCCACGCCACATCAAGGAAGCATCACGCGACTGAGTGTCGAATGAACGAACGCATCGCGAACCTCGAAAAGCTGCTGGCGACGGGCCCCGACTCGCCGCTGCTGCGCTTCAGTCTCGGCAGCACATATCTGGCCGAGGACCCGGTGCGGGCCGTCGAGCATCTGCAGGCGGCGCTGAAACTCGACCCGTCGTATGTCGCGGCCTGGAAACTGCTGGGGAAGGCGCTCGCGGCGAGCGGCGAGACCGAACTCGCGCAGGAGGCCTATCGCGAGGGTATCGTCACCGCCGAAGTCGCGGGCCAGATCCAGGCCGCAAAGGAAATGCGCGTGTTCCTCAAACGCCTCTGCCCACCGGCTTCGTAAACCGCGGCGCCCGGCCGGATTGCGCGCCGGTGGACCTCAGACACCCATCCTGGCCGGTGCCACCGGCATGCCGTTCAACTGCAGCGCGCCCACCAGCTCGCCGACATGGGCGAAACCATGGCGCTCGAGGTAGTCGACGATGCCGGCATTGATATCGCGACATATCAACGGTTCATAGAACAGTGCGGTCCCGACACCGACGGCGCTGGCGCCGGCGAGCATGAACTCGATCGCGTCGGTCGCGTTGGCAACCCCGCCCTGGCCGATGATCGGTACGCCGTGGACCCGGCACACCTGGTAGACCTGCCACGTCTTCAGCAGCGCGATCGGCTTGATCGCGGGCCCGGACAGCCCGCCCTGGTTGTTGCCGATCACGGTGCGCCGCCGCTCGGCGTCGATCGCCATGCCCATCAGCGTGTTGATCACGGCAAAGGCATCCGAGCCCGCTTCGAGACAGCGTCGCGCGTTCTCCGCGATGTCGGTCTGGTTCGGCGACAGCTTCGTGATCAGCGGTTTCTGCGTCGCGCGGCGGCAGGCCTCGACGACGCGAGCCGACATGTCCGGGCTGTTGCCGAAAGCGACACCGCCTTCCTTGACGTTCGGACACGAGATGTTGATTTCGATGGCGTCTATCGGCGAGTCGTCGAAGATGCGTGTGACCTCCTCGTATTCTTCGACGGTCGAGCCGGAGACGTTCGCGATGAAACGCGTCTCCGTGAAGTCCAGCATCGGCAGAATGTCATCGACGACGGCGCGCACACCGGGATTCTGCAGCCCTATCGCGTTGAGCATGCCGCTCGATGTCTCGTACACGCGATGCGGCGGGTTGCCGAGACGCGGCGCTAGCGTCGTGCCTTTCAGGCAGATCGCACCGACGTCCGCGTTGGAAAAACCACGGACCCGTGTATATTCCTCGCCGAAGCCGACGCAGCCGGACAGAAGAACCAGCGGCGATGCGAACGGCAGGCCGCAGAACGACAGTTTAAGCCGATCGTCGAGTCCCGCGCGTGCGTCCATCCGGTTCGCCTCTCTGCCTGTCTGCTGGGAACTGTCCGGTACTGTGTCAGACACTGCGACGGCACGTTTCCGGACCGCCGCACCGATGATCGACATCGCGCTCTACGAACCGGAAATCCCGCCGAATACCGGCAACATTATACGCCTGTGCGCCAACACCGGCGCCGTACTGCACCTGATCGAGCCGCTCGGTTTTCGCCTCGATGAAGCGTCGGTGCGGCGCGCCGGGCTCGATTATGCGTGGATGACGCAGGTCTGCATCCACCCCGATCACACAGACTTCGTGCGAGCCATCGGCGGGCAGCGCCTGTTCGCGTTCTCGGCGCGCGGCGGGATCTCGCTGTACGACGCGCGCTTCGCAGTGGGCGATGTGTTGCTGTTCGGTCCCGAAACGCGCGGCCTGCCGGCGGCCGTGCTGGACGCGATCGCACCGGCGCACCGCTTGCGGATCCCGATGCGCCCTGGCAACCGCAGCATCAACCTGTCGAACGCGGTCGCGGTCGCCCTCTACGAAGCATTGCGCCAGCTAGGACTGCCGGCCATGGGTTGAAGCGCGCGCGCCGCCGTGTATCGGACGACTTTTTGCCACCGAACACAGAGAACTCAGAGGGGATGAGAGCGCGCCGTACCGACCGGAGAAGACCGCGCGAATAAAAAGCAGGATCGCGCGGGACACGGGCTCATCAAATTTCCTCGTCCCTCGGTGTTCTCGGTGACCATATTCGGCTTTTTCCGATAGCGAAGGCCCGCAGCGGCCTCAAGGCGCGCCGTCGGCGACTTGCGCGCTGATGCGCCGGTATACGTAGTCGTCACTCCCTTCGGTGCCGTGACTGGCGACTATGTCGAGTGCAAACATCGTGTAGGCCACCGCACCTTCGGTGACGGGCACGGCGCTGCAGTCGACGTCGATGTCGAAACCGTTCAGGCCCGGCCCCGTGGCCGCGAAGCGTGTACCGGGCGTCGGGCAGGCATGCGTCGCCACCACGGTCGCAACGGCCCATTCGACACCGCTCTGCGCCGCGAAGCCGGCACGTGCACCGAGCAGCGCGAGCACACTGCCCGTGCGCTGCGCGTTACCGATCG
>JADZCB010000114.1 GCA_020851775.1 Gammaproteobacteria bacterium | reverse complement strand
CCGCGCCTCTGGGCCGGCGCGCCGGCCGGGGCGCGCTACAGCATCGTCGGCGACGACATGGGACGCATCGATTTCGCTGATCCGCTGGACCGGTTGCCGGTCGGCACGGCCGTCGAATGTCTCACGCCGCATGCTTACGCGACCTTGAATCTCTACCCCGTCTATCACTGCGTGCACGGCGACACGCTGATCGACATCTGGCCCATCGATGCGCGCCTGAGCTGGTGAACTGCCCCGGGTGCCGGCGTCGACGCCCGCCATGCACCGTGCCATACCGCACTCGCCGCTACCTGCACCAGCGATCTACGCTCTCCAAACCCACACCTCGATCTCTCAGCCGCGGAGCGAAGCCGATGAATTACGATTTCCTCACCGTGACCAACGCCGAGCACGTGACGCGCATCACGCTGAACCGGCCCGACGTCCTGAACGCGATCAATCAGCAGATGCACGATGAGCTCCAGGCCGCGTTCGATGCCTTCGCGGGCGACGACACGCAGTATGTCTGCGTAGTGGCGGGCGCCGGCGGGCGCGCGTTCTCGGCCGGCAGCGATCTGAAGTCCATCGCGAGAACCGGCAGGCCGCACGTCTATCCGCAGCATGGTTATGCCGGTCTCATCGAACGTTTCGATCTCGACAAGCCGCTGATCGCGGCGGTCGACGGGGTCGCGGTCGGCGGCGGTTTCGAGCTCGCGCTCGCCTGCGATCTGATCATCGCGACGACGCGCTCGCGGTTCGGACTGCCGGAACCGCTCGTCGGTGCCGTCGCGCTCGGCGGTGGCATGCACCGCCTCGCACGCCAGATCGGGCAGAAGCACGCGTTGCGGCTGATCCTGACCGGCGATCTGATCGGCGCCGACGAGGCGTGCCAGATGGGAATCATCACGGCCCTCGTCGAACCTGACGGGTTCGACGCCGCGATCACCGACTGGTGCCAACGTCTATTGCGCTGCGCGCCGTTGTCGCTGCGTGCATCGAAGCAGGCCGTGATGCGCGGCCTCGACGAACCGAGCCTCCAGGCCGCGCTGAAACATCAAGGCGAATATCCCGCGTTCAAGGCGTGGCTGAATTCCAGCGATCGCTTCGAAGGCGCCGCGGCTTTCGCGGAGAAGCGGCCGCCGCAATGGAAAGGGCGTTGAGCCCGGGAGCCTGCGGTAGCGCTTGAGTTCGCCACCGAGGACACCGAGGGGGAAATAAGGAATGGAATCCTCTGCCGACCCGGGCGCATACACCGGTCCGGCTCCAGCACAAATCTCTCGATTCTCTGTGTTCTCGGTGTTCTCTGTGGCAAAAACAGCCCGTAGGTTGCTGACGAGGGAAGCCCAACGAGCTGTGACCGACAACTGCCGCTAAGAGACGGCCCCCACCCCCTGCCGTGCCGCTTCCTTGAGTTCGCGGCGGCGGCGATGGAGGACGGGCTCGGTGTAGCCGTTCGGCTGATGGACGCCGCCGAAGACGAGTTCACAGGCTGCCTGGAAGGCGACCGAACCGTCGAAATCCGGCGCCATCGGTTTGTAGCCCGCCTCGTTCGCGTTCTGGCGATCGACGACGACGGCCATGCGCTTGAAGGTCTCGAGCACGTGGCGGCGGCGCACGAAATCGTGACGCAGCCAGTTCGCGATGTGCTGACTCGAAATGCGCAGCGTCGCGCGGTCTTCCATCAGGCCGACATCATGAATGTCGGGCACTTTGGAGCAGCCGATGCCGAGATCGATCCAGCGCACGACGTAACCGAGGATGCCCTGACAGTTGTTGTCGAGTTCGGCCTGTACCTGCTCGCGCGTCAGCGGTGTATCGCCGAGCAGCGGAATCGTCAGGATGTCGTCGAGACGCGCACGCGGGCGCTTCTTCAGCTCGTTCTGTATGGTCCACACATTGATCTGGTGGTAGTGCATCGCGTGCAGCGTCGCCGCCGTCGGCGACGGCACCCACGCCGTGCTCGCGCCGGCCTTCAGGTGCGCGGCCTTAGTCTCGACCATCTCCTTCATCAGATCAGGCTTCGCCCACATGCCCTTGCCGATCTGCGCCTTGCCCTGCAGGCCGCAGGCGAGCCCGATGTCGACGTTCCAGTTCTCGTAGGCCTTGATCCATTTCTCCTGCTTCATCGCCTCCTTGCGCACCATCACACCCGCCTCCATCGAGGTATGGATTTCATCGCCGGTGCGATCGAGAAAGCCGGTGTTGATGAAGATGATGCGTTCGCGGGCGACACGGATGCATTCCTTGAGATTGACCGTCGTGCGACGCTCCTCGTCCATGATGCCGATCTTCAGCGAGTTGCGCGCAAGCCCGAGCATGTCCTCGACGCGGTCGAAGAGTTCACAGGCGAACGCCACTTCGTCCGGGCCGTGCATCTTCGGCTTCACGATGTACATCGAGCCGGTGCGCGAATTGCGCAGCGTGTTGACGCCACGCAGATCGTAAAGCGCGATGAGGCCGGTGATCGCGGCATCGATGATGCCTTCGGGCACTTCCTCGCCCTTGTACAGCACTGCTTCGTTCGTCATCAGGTGGCCGACGTTGCGCACCAGCAGCAGCGCGCGCCCGTGCAACGTGAACGGCCTGCCGTGGCCATCGAGGAATTCGCGATCGGGCGCCATCGTGCGCGTCATCGTCTTGCCGTTCTTGACGAAGGTATCGGTCAGCGTGCCTTTCATCAGTCCGAGCCAGTTGCGGTAGACCTCGGCCTTGTCGGCGCCATCGGCAGCGGCGACGGAATCCTCGCAATCCTGGATCACGGTCACCGCGGACTCGAGCACGATGTCCTTCACATGCGCGAGATCGTCGCTGCCGACCGGGTG
>JADZCB010000113.1 GCA_020851775.1 Gammaproteobacteria bacterium | reverse complement strand
GGGCTCGAGACGATGGGGCAGGGCGTCTGCGTCGCGAACAGTTCGGCGACCGCCTGTGCATGCCGGTGCCCGTCGTCGGACAGCGCGGGGTCGCGCGACTCGGCCCATGCCGCCGCCGCCGCGCCATGGCGGATCAGGCAGACTTCGCAGGACATGGTGGCGTCAGCCGCCACCGATCAGCGGCATGAAGTGGACTTCGCTGTCGGCGGCGATCGGTTCGTGCAGCGGGTCGTGGAAGATCTCGCCGTCGATTGCGACCGCGGTGTGCGCGCCGATGGCGGCCATCAGGCCCGGGTAGCGGCGCTCGAGTTCGGCAATCAGCGAGCTGTAGTCGGGCGCGACGATGGTGAGCGTCGCCTGCCCGCCGGTGTAGCGGCGGGCAAGTTCGCTTTGCAGGATGACGCGGGCCAAGGCCGGAGTCAGACCTTGCCGGCGTCGACGAGCTTTTTGAGCAGCCGCGGCGGCGAGATCGGCAGCGCGTCGATGCGTACGCCGGTCGCGCGCGACACCGCGTTCGCGACCGCCGCGAGCGGCGGCACGATCGGCACTTCGCCGACACCGCGCACGCCGAACGGATGACCCGGATTCGGTACTTCGACGAGGACCGTGTCGATCATCGGCAAATCGGAGGCGACCGGCATCCGGTAGTCGAGGACGCTCGCGTTCTGCAGGCGTCCTTTCGCGTCATAGACGTATTCCTCGTTCAAGGCCCAGCCGATGCCCTGCGCCGCGCCGCCCTGGAGCTGGCCTTCGACATAGGCCGGATGGATCGCGCGGCCGACGTCCTGAATCGCGGTGTAGCGCAGCACCGTGACGCCGCCGGTCTCGGGATCGACCTCGACGTCGCAGATGTGCGTGCCGAACCCCGGACCCGCCCCGGCCGCATTGATCGACACCGCACCGCTGATCGGCCCGCCGGTCTTGCTGGCGTTCGCCGCGATCTTCGCCAGCGGTAGCGGCGCGCGATCGGTGCCGTCGTCGAGCGTGCTCCAGGCCTGGCCGTCCCGCCATTCGACGTGCTGGCCGTCGATCTTCCACAGCTTCGCCGCACGCTTCTTCAGTTCGGCGATGGTCGCGTCGGCCGCCTCGCAGACGGCCTTGCCGGTCGCGAACGTGACCCGGCTGCCGCCGGTCAGGAAGCTGTAGGCGATCTGACCGGTGTCGCCGATCATCGGCTTCACCTTTGCATAATCGATACCGAGCACTTCAGCCGCCATCAGCGCCATCGACGCGCGCGAGCCGCCGATGTCCGGATTGCCGGTGACGACTTCCGCCGTGCCGTCCTCGTTGATGTGGATCGCCGCGCTCGACGGGCCGCCGACGTTGAACCAGAACCCGGACGCGATACCGCGCCCCTGGTGCGGGCCGAGCGGCATCGACCAGTGCGGATGCACCTGCGCGGCGGTCAGCGTCTCGGCATAGCCGATGTCGAGAAACTTCGGTCCGTACAGCGCGCGCGTCCCGGCTTTCGCCGCATTCTTCATCCGCAGTTCGAGCGGGCACATGCCGAGTTTCTGCGCGAGCTCGTCGAGTACGGATTCCACGCCGAAGGCCGCCATCGGCGCGCCGGGTGCGCGATAGGCCGCACACTTCGGGCGGTTGCTGACGACGTCCCAGCATTCCGCGCTGGCGTTCTCGATGTCGTAGGGCGCGAAACCCGTCATGCCGCCGAGCGTCGCCGGCGAGCCCGGAAACGCACCGGCTTGGTACTTCAGCACCATCTCGCCGGCCGTGAGCTTGCCATCGCGCTTCGCGCCGACCTTCACCTTGATCCACGCGCCCGAGGTCGGGCCCGTGGCCTTGAACACTTCGACGCGCGACATCACGAGCTTCACCGGCCGTCCCGATTTCTTCGCGAGTGCGACGGCCAGCGGTTCGATATAGACGGTGGTCTTGCCGCCGAAGCCACCGCCGATCTCGGACGGGATCACGCGAATCGCCGAAATGTCCATGCCGAGCAGCTTCGCGGTGAATTCACGCACCATGAACTGGCCCTGGCTGGTGCACCAGATCGTCGCCATACCGTCCGCGGCATAGGTGGCGACGGCGGCGTGCGGTTCGATGTAGCCCTGGTGCACCGCTTCGGTCTTGAACTCGCGCTCGACGATCACCTCGGCCGCGGCGAAACCCTGGGCGGTGTCGCCGAGCGTGAAGCCGGTGCGCGCGGCGACGTTCGACGCCGTCGTCGGCCTCGGATCGACGCCGCTGGTGTACAGATCGTCGTGCAGGACCGGCGCATCCGGCTGCATCGCCTCCAGTACGTCGATCACGTGCGGCAGCACTTCGTAGTCGACCGTGACGAGCGCTGCCGCTTCGGCGGCCAGCCCCGGCGACGTCGCCGCGACCGCGGCGACCGCATGACCTTCGTAGAGCACCTTGTCGCGCGCGATGACGTTCAGCGACACATGCCGGAAATTGACCGGCGCTTCGCCACCGGCCGACACTTCCGAGGGCAGATCGGGGAAATCGGCGGCGGTCACCGCCGCATGCACCCCGGGAAGCTTCAGGGCCGCGGACGTGTCGATCGATTTGATGCGCGCATGGGCGTGCGGACTGCGCACGACCGCGCCGAAGAGCATGCCCGGCAACTGGTAGTCGGCGCCGAAAGCCGCGCGACCCATGACCTTGTCGACGCCGTCCGGCCGTACCGGCCGCGTGCCGACCCACTTGTATGTCTTCGTGAAGATCTTCGGTTCGTTGCCCATCTCAGGCCTCCTCGCGCATCTTCGCCGCGGCGTTCATCACCGAGCGGACGATCTTGTCGTAACCGGTGCAGCGGCAGAGGTTGCCGGCGAGCCAGTACCGGACTTCGGTTTCCGTCGGGTTCAGGTTCTGTTCGAGCAGCGCCTTCGCGGCGACGACGATGCCCGGCGTGCAGATCCCGCACTGGAGCGCCGCGTCCTCGAGCAACTGCTGCTGGATTGGATGCAGTTCGCTGCCCTGGGCGACGCCTTCGATGGTCTCGATGTGCCGGCCTTCGGTCTCGACGCCGAGCACGAGACAGGAACAGACGAGGCGGCCGTCGAGCATCACGCTGCACGCGCCGCAGTCGCCGGTGCCGCAGCCTTCCTTGGTGCCGGTCAGCTCGAGTTCGTCGCGCAGCACGTCGAGCAGCGTCTGCTGCGTCTCGCACAGGAATTCGACGGGTTCGCCATTGACGGTCATCGATACGTGGTGCTTCGCCATCACTGCCCCCTGGCTCGTGCGAGGGCCGCGACGGCCGCGCGACGCGCGAGCACACCGGCGACCCGGGTTCTGAATTCGATCGTGCCGCGCTTGTCGTCGATCGGCTGGCATGCGGCGCTGGCCGCCGCCGCGAGCTTCGCGAGCGCGGCATCGTCGACCGACGTGCCGACGAGGGCGGCGGCCGCCGCCGGCACCAGCAGTGCGCGCGGCGCGACGGCGCCGAGGCCGACGCGGGCGGCCGTGCAGCGACCGTTCGCATCGAGGCTGAGACACACGCCGGCACCGACGACCGCGATATCCATTTCGGTCCGCGGCGTGAAACGGAGATAGGCGTCGCCGGTGTGCGCAGGCGGTGTCGCGAAGAAGAAGTCGACGATGAATTCGCCCGGCGCGAGCGACGTCTTGCCGGGGCCGACACAGATGTCTTCGACCGCGGCTTCACGCTTGCCACCGGGGCCGGCAATCGTGCAGCGTGCGCCGGCCGCGATCAGTGCCGGCACGCTGTCGGCGGCCGGTGAGGCGTTGCAAAGATTGCCACCGAGGCTCGCGCGCCCCTGCACCTGTGTCGAACCGATCAATTGAAAGGCTTCGACGACGCCGGGCCATTGCGCGGCGAAGGCCGTGTGTTCACCGAGTTCGGCGCCCGCGACCGCGGCGCCGACGCGAAACCCCTGCGGCGTCTGCTCGACGCGGCGCAGCTCAGCGATGCCCTTGATGTCGACGATTACGCGTGGGCGCACGCTGCCGCCTCGCATCTGCACGAGCAGATCGGTACCGCCGGCGAGCGCCCGCGCGCCGGTCTCGCTCAGACGGCTGACGGCGTCGTCGATCGTGCTCGGTCGCGCGTATTGAATCGCTTCCATGACTCCCTCTCGGACTCGGACGGGTGAATGGGGAAGCCCGCATCTTACACGCTCGAAATCACGCGACCAGCGCTCGCGCGCCGACCTGAACGCCGTGCATGCCGAAGTTGCAGCGCAGCGCGCGGCGGCTTCCACCAAAAGGGGGAACATGGCGGACGCCAGCGAAGATTCTTCCGTCGCGGTGGCAGGCCGGGTGCGACATCGTCCGACATGCGCCGGCGGCGTGCATTCACCAGGCGCGTGCGGCATAGTCCGGCGCACCATGTCGCCACGCAATTTCCTGTTCGTCTCCTGGTCCGCATTGATCACCGATATCGCCTGGCAGGTCGCCAAGGAAGGTCATGCGGTCAAGTACTACATCCGTGCCGAGCGCGAGCGCGACATCGGCGATGGCTTCGTGCCGAAGGTCGACGACTGGACGAGCGAAGCCGACTGGGCCGATGTCATCGTCTTCGACGACACGCTCGGTGCCGGCGAGCAGGCCGCGGCGCTGCGCGCGCGCGGCAAACGCGTCGTCGGTGGCACGCCGTACACGGACGCGCTCGAAGACGACCGCGCGTTCGGCCAGGAAGAATTGAAGAAGGCGGGTGTCAACATCCTGCCCTATCGCCAGTTCGACGACTTCGATGCGGCGATTGCCTACGTGCGTGCGAACCCTGAGCGCTACGTGATCAAGCCATCGGGCGAAGCCGGCAACGTCAAGCGGCGGCTGTTCGTCGGCGACGAGGACGATGGCGAGGACGTGATCCGCGTGCTGACGGCGTACAAGAAATCCTTTCCGGACGAGATCAAGCAGTTCCAGTTGCAGCGGCGCGTGACGGGCGTCGAGGTCGCGGTCGGTGCCTTCTTCAACGGCCGCGAGTTCGCCTATCCGATCAACGTCAACTTCGAGAACAAGAAGCTCTTTCCCGGCAACATCGGCCCGTCGACCGGCGAGATGGGGACGAGCATGTTCTGGAGCGGGCCGAACCGCCTGTTCACTTCGACTTTGAAGAAGATGGAGCCGGTGCTCGCGTGCGAGGGCTACGTCGGTTATGTCGACTTGAACTGCATCGTCAACGGCCAGGGCATCTATCCGCTCGAGTTCACGTCACGCTTCGGCTATCCGACGATCATGATCCAGCAGGAAGGCATGACGACGCCGATCGGCGAGTTTCTCTACGATCTCGCCGGCGGTGAACTGACGAAATTCAAGGTCAAGGCCGGCTTCCAGATCGGCGTGCGCGTCGTCGTCTCGCCCTTTCCCTTCGACGACGAGGCGACGTTCGACTCGGTGTCGAAGAACGCGGCGATCCTGTTCAAGAAGGGGATCCCGGAAGAAGTGCACATCGAGGACGTGAAGCAGGTCGATGGCCAGTGGTACGTCGCCGGTACGTCCGGCGTGGTGCTCGTCGTCTG
>JADZCB010000112.1 GCA_020851775.1 Gammaproteobacteria bacterium | reverse complement strand
TCGACAAGCGCATGATTCATCTCTGATCCGCGCAGGTGTCCCGACTTGCAATGTTGTGCGGTGCAACTTATGGTAGGGACGATGCCCGCCCGAGGTCTTGGGATTCGCAATGGAGACCGTCGCCGTCATCCTGACTGCTCGATGCACCGCAATCGGTGCGTCAGGCATCGCATTGGCGGAGAAGCCCACGACTGATCCCGACCCCAGCGGCCTTCGCGCCGGCGCAATCGTGCCGGGCGACCCGGCAGACGCTGCGGACATCACGATCCTGCAAACGCTGCTCCACGACATGCAACGGAGCAAGGCACGCCGTGACAGGACAGCGCTTTGCAAAGGAGACGGTCGGGACATGATCCTGACCGTCGAAGGCTTAGATCACGATCCTGAGACATCCGAAGTTCGCATCCGGCGCGCAGACCGCCTGGTCTGTGCACCTCGACGGGGAGCCCATTAGATGAATGAGAACAGTCCCAAGCGCGTCATCAAGAAATATCCCAACCGTCGTCTGTACGACACGAACGAGAGCAAGTACGTCACGTTGAACGACGTACGCAAGCTCGTCCTGGAAGAAGCCCCCTTCTGCGTCATCGACAAGAAAAGCGGTGAGGACATCACGCGCAACATCCTGCTGCAGATCATCATCGAGCAGGAAGAAGGCGGCGAGCCGATGTTCTCGACCGATGCGCTCCAGCAGATGATCGGTTTCTACGGCAATTCAGCGCGGTCGCTGGCCGGTGATTTCCTGCGCTCGAGCGTGCATCTGTTCTACGAACAGCAGAAGCGCCTGCAGGATCAGATGTCGAATGCGATGCAGTTGAACCCGGTCTCGAGCCTGTTCGCCGATGCTGCCAAGCGCAACATGGAGCTGTGGCAGAAGATGCAGGAGAACTTCATGAAGGGCGGCTTCTACGGCGTGAAGGAATCGAAAACCGAAGAGTGAACGCGCCGGCGCCGGCCGGCTCGCGTCCTTTCAGATCGTTCGCTCACCTTCACCCCTCGCGCGCCGACCGTCGGTCGGTCGCGCGAGGAACTCCGTTCACGCCGCCCGCTGGCGCTCGAGTTCGCGCTCGATGCGCTCGACCTGCGCGCGCAGGCCCTCCGGCAGACGACTGCCGAAAGTCCCGAAGAATTCACGGATTGCCGCAACTTCACGCTGCCAGATTTCCGGATCCATCGCGAGCAGGGCGTCGAGTGTCTGCGGCGACAGAGTCAGGCCCGTGACGTCGATGTCGTTCGCATGCGGCACGAGGCCGACCGGCGTGTGACGCGCATCGGCACGGTCCTCGCAGCGCTCGACGATCCACTTGAGCACGCGCATGTTGTCGCCGTAGCCGGGCCACATGAATTTGCCATCGGCATCCTTGCGGAACCAGTTGACATGGAAGACCTTCGGCAGCCTGGTCACGCGCTCGCCGACGCCGAGCCAGTGCGCCCAGTAGTCGCCGAAGTTGTAGCCGCAGAAAGGCTTCATCGCCATCGGATCGCGCCGCACCTGGCCGACCTGTCCGACGGCGGCAGCCGTGGTTTCCGACGCGACGGCGGCGCCCGTGAACACGCCGTGCGCCCAGTCGAGTGCTTCGAACACGAGTGGTGCCACCGTCGAGCGGCGACCGCCGAAGATGATGGCCGAGATCGGCACGCCTTCCGGCGCGTTCGCCTGAGGCGAATAACTCGGGCACTGCGCGGCCGCGACGGTGAAACGTGAATTCGGATGGGCCGCCGGCCCGTTCGCCGGATCGTGCGGCCGACCCTGCCAGTCGGTCAGCTTCGCCGGCTTGTCGCCATCGATGCCTTCCCACCAGGGCTGGAGATCTTCGGTGACGGCGACGTTCGTATAAATCGTGTTCCGGCCGATCGTGCGCATGCAGTTCGGGTTGGTCTTGAGACTCGTGCCCGGCGCGACGCCGAAGAAGCCGGCTTCCGGGTTGATCGCCCACAGACGCCCGTCTGGGCCTGGGTGCAGCCAGGCAATGTCGTCACCGACGGTCCATACCTTCCAACCGGCGAAGGCAGCCGGCGGTACCAGCATCGCGAGGTTCGTCTTACCGCACGCGGACGGAAAAGCCGCCGCGACGTAACTCGTGTTGCCCTGCGGATCCTCAATGCCGAGGATCAGCATGTGTTCGGCGAGCCAGCCTTCGGTGCGCGCCTGCCAGCTCGCGATACGCAGCGCATGGCATTTCTTGCCGAGCAGTGCATTCCCGCCGTAGCCGGAGCCGAAGCTGTTGATCAACAGTTCTTCCGGGAAATGCATGATGTAACGCTGTTCCGGATCGAGCTGGCCGATCGAATGCAGGCCCTTGACGAAGGAATTGCCCGCTTCGATGTGCGCCAGCGCCTGGGTGCCGATGCGCGCCATGATCCGCATGTTCGCGACCACATAGGCGCTGTCGGTGATTTCGACGCCGGCGCGCGAATACGGCGAGCCATACGGCCCCATCAGATATGGGATCACATACATCGTGCGGCCGCGCATGCACCCGGCATAAAGACCATCGAGGAGGCGATGTGCTTCGGCCGGTTCCATCCAGTTGTTGTTCTCGCCGGCATCCGCCTTGTCGCGCGTGCAGACGAAAGTCAGGTGTTCGACGCGCGCGACGTCGTTCGACGCGGAGCGGTGCAGAAAGCAGTTTGGGTGAGTACGTTCGTTCAGACGGATCAGCGATCCATCGGCAAGCATCCCGTCGGTCAAGCGGGCGCTTTCGTCATCGGAGCCATCGACCCAGTGAATGTGGTCGGGTTGCGTCAGCGCAGCGATCTCGGTGATCCACTGCGCCAGCGCTTTGTTCGTGGTCATCAGCTTGTTCTCCTGGGCACCGCCGCGCGGTCGTGAGGAAAGGCGGGCGGCGCGTCCTTTACACCAGCCTTGGAAAAAAGAGCGTGCACTCTAGCGAAGTCATCCTGCGAATTGAAGGAAGCCGCCCGGGAATTGCGACAATTCTCGACATTCGCAAGTCATTGACGGGACCGCAAAGTCTGCGTGTTCAGGAC